>JAYTXX010000026.1:0-14393 GCA_043742725.1 Bacteroidota bacterium
ATTTTTTTAAACTCCCCATTGTTTGTGTTCCAGCAATGGAACAAATTTGAATGTTCCAAATTCTGTTTTCTCGAATTTTTTTTCAGCATTTTTTTTCAGCAATGTCATCACTTGCACTTCTTCTCCCAATGGGATTACCATCAAACCACCAACTTTTAATTGTTTAAGTAAAGCATCAGGAATTATTGGTGCTCCAGCTGTAATAATTATTTTATCAAATGGCGCAAATGCTGTTAAACCAATATAACCATCGCCATAAAAAAATTTGGGATTGTAACCAATCGTTGGTAAAAAATTTTTTGTTTTATCAAACAATTCTTTTTGACGTTCAATTGTAAAAACCTTTGCGCCCATTTCCAACAACACACTTGTTTGGTAGCCCGAACCAGTTCCTATTTCCAAAACTTTTTCACCACGTTTTATTTCCAACAATTCTGTTTGAAATGCAACAGTATGCGGTCGAGAAATAGTTTGCCCTGCTCCTATTGGAAAAGCAATGTCTTCATAAGCTCGTTCAATAAAAGTATTATCCAAAAATAAATGACGGGGAACAGCCTCTATAGCCTTTAATACATCAGCGTTTTCAATTCCTTTTGTTTTAAGCAAAGAAGCCAATTGCCTGCGTAAACCTTTGTGTCTGTAAGTATCTGTTTGCATACTAAAATATTGGAGCACGAAATTAACATAAGTATATTGAATAATTCAGAGTATTTTTCAAAAATACGTTGTGGAAAAAAGTATTTTTGTCGAAATTGATTTTTTATGATAAAAATAGGAATACTTGGAGCTGGACATTTGGGAAAAATTCATATCCGACTTTTAAAAGAAATTGAAAAATACCAAGTAGTTGGTTTTTATGATGCTAATCCAGAAGCAGCAAAGCTTGTAGCAGATGAACTTGGAGTAAAAGCATTTGAAAGTATTGATGCTTTGCTGGAAGAAGTGGATGCTGTGGATATTGTTACTCCAACGATTAAACATTATGAATGTGCATCAAAAAGTATAAAAAAATCGAAACATATTTTTATTGAAAAGCCTGTTACCAATACTATTGAAGAAGCAAAAAGTTTAATTGGGCTTTCAAAGGAAGCCAATGTGAAAGTGCAAGTTGGACATGTAGAGCGTTTCAATCCTGCATTTATAGCTGCTCGTGATTATTGTTCCAATCCCATGTTTATTGAAACACATCGTTTGGCGCAATTCAACCCAAGAGGAACAGATGTTTCGGTGGTTTTGGATTTGATGATTCACGATATTGATATTATTTTGAGTGTTGTAAAATCAAACATCAAACGTATTAGCGCAAGTGGTGTAGCGGTTGTTAGCGAAAGCCCTGATATTGCAAATGCTCGTATTGAATTTGATAATGGTTGTGTTGCTAATCTTACTGCAAGTCGCATTTCTATGAAAAATATGCGCAAATCACGTTTCTTTCAAAAAGATGCTTATATCTCCGTTGATTTCTTGGATAAAAAAGTAGATGTTATCCGCTTAAGCAATGTGGAAGGCGAAACCGACCCATTGGCAGTAATTATTGATTTAGGAAAAGACAAAGGTTCCAAACAAATTTATTTTGAAAACCCAACAATTTTATCAACAAATGCAATAAAAATGGAGTTGGATACGTTTGCTGACTCAATCAGCAACAATACTACTCCATTAGTAAGTATTGATGACGGTTATAAAGCATTAGATGTTGCTTACAAAATCATTGATAAAATGAAATTAACATCTAATTTTACTGAAGAATCAAGTACTACATCAAATTAAAATTGAATGAATCGTTTTTATAAATTACTTTCTGTATTAATTCTTGCAATTGTTATGCTATTTGGTTCTTGCAATATTTATAATCCATCGGAGCCAACACCAGCCTACATTCACATTGATAAAATTACAGTTACAACAAACAGTGAAACATTTTTGAATTCCGAAAATCTAACCGAAGGTTCCTTGTCAAGCAAAATATCTGATGCTTGGGTTTACATTGATGAAAAGCTAATTGGTTGTTTTGAATTACCTGCAACTTTTCCTGTTTTGTCTGATGGAACACATACATTAAAAATACGAGCAGGAATAAAAGTAAACGGAATAGCCGCCACTCGCGCTCCATATCCTTTTTATTTGCCTTATACTCAAAGTATTTATTTACAAAAAGGTGTAGTAACTAATGTAGCATCTCTAAATGTTCAATATAGTTCATCAACGCATTTTAGTTTTATGGAAGATTTTGAAAATGTAGGAACTATTATTAGCAAAACCAGCAATGCTGATACCTCTATTCAAAAAATTTCAAGTCCTGCATCCGAAGTATTTGAAGGAACAACTTCTGGAATTGGATATCTTGATCAAAATCATTATTTGTTTGAATGTGAATCGAGCAATACATATCAATTGCCTCGCAGTGGAGCCGATGTGATACTTGAATTTAATTACAAGTCCAATCACGAGTTTGTGGTTGGTATTATTGCAAATACAATGTCTGGTTCTACTGTTACTAATTCCGAAAAAATTTCGGCATTAAATTTTAATGCGAGCCCGAGTTGGAATAAAGCATATTTGTATTTAACTCCAGCAATAAATCAAAGTGGTAGCGCAAGTAAGTATAAAATATTTTTGGGAATGGTAAACAGCAATGGCGAAAATGGACTTACACTTAGTCTTGACAATATAAAACTTGTCTATTTTTAAAAAAATGAATGTTTAAATGAATAAAAGATTACAAGTTTTAAAATACCTCTTTGCCGATTTATTTTCAGCCACCACTGCTTGGATATTATTTTATATTTTCAGAAAACTATATATAGAAACTGAAAAATTTGGAAAAGCAATACCAATAACATTTGAACAACAATTTTATTTAGGATTAATTTTTATTCCATTGTTTTGGTTATTAATTTACTATTTGGTTGGTACCTACAAAAATATTTATCGTAAGTCGAGGTTGAAAGAAGTTGGAGAAACACTTTTTGTTTCTATTGTTGGTGTACTTATTATTTTCTTTTCACTTCTATTGGACGATGAGGTTTTATCGTACAAAAATTATTACCAAAGTTTTTTCACACTTTTTTTACTACACTTTTTTCTCACTGCAAGTTTGCGTTTTATTTTATCAAGCATTACAAACAATAGAATACACAACCGAATTATAGGATTTAATACGTTGCTAATTGGAAGCAATAAAAATGCGTTGAATTTGTTCAACGAAATGGAACAACAATCAAAATCATCGGGAAATAAATTTATTGGTTTTGTACATGTTGATAATAAAAATGGTTATTCAAAAGAACTCGGAATCAACCTGCCACATCTTGGCGAATTAGCTGATTTAAAAAGTATCATAAAAAAAAACAATATTGAAGAAGTAATTATTGCCATTGAATCTTCGGAACACGAAAACATTGGAAAAATTGTAAACGAACTCGATTATCAAGCCATCATCATAAAGGTAATTCCTGATATGTATGATATTCTATCGGGGTCGGTAAAAATGACTTCTATTTTTGGCGCACCGTTGATTGAAATTTCAAGAGAAATAATGCCAGAGTGGGAACAATCACTCAAACGAATTTTTGATGTATGTGTATCATTATTTGTACTCACACTTTTTAGTTGGGTTTATATAATCACAGCAATAATTATAAAGCTCACATCAAAAGGTTCCATTTTTTATAGCCACGAACGAATTGGTTGGCACGGAAAACCTTTCTTCATCCATAAATTTCGTTCGATGTATGTAGATGCAGAAAAAAATGGTCCATCACTTTCAAGCAAAAATGATTCGCGCATTACACCTTTCGGAAAATTTTTACGCAAAGTTCGTTTAGATGAAATTCCGCAATTTTACAATGTATTAATTGGCGAAATGGCAATTGTTGGTCCTCGTCCCGAACGACAATTTTTTATTGACAAAATCACTCAAAAAGCACCACACTATAAGCATTTACATAAAGTTCGTCCTGGTATCACATCGTGGGGAATGGTAAAATTTGGCTATGCAGAAAATGTTGATGAAATGATTGAACGATTAAAATATGATATTATTTACATTGAAAACATGTCGCTTGGAATTGATTTTAAAATTTTAATTTATACTGCATTAATTGTTATACAAGGAAAAGGAAAGTGATGTACAAAAAAATTATTTTTTCATTTCTACTTTTATTTTGTTTGGTAGCATTCAATAATCCTACATCAACATATAAAATTGCTTTGCTCAAATACAATGGTGGTGGCGATTGGTATGCCAATTTGGAAACATCATTGCCCAACTTAATAAAATTTTGTAACGAAAATTTAAAAACAACTATTAATTCAGAGCAAGGAATTGTGGAAGTTGGAAGCCCCGATATTTTTAATTATCCATTTGTTCATTTAACTGGACATGGAAATATTGTATTCAATACGCAAGAAACAGAAAACCTCCGAAACTACTTAATTGGCGGTGGTTTTCTTCATATCTCCGATAATTATGGAATGGATAAATTTATTCGTACACAAATGAAAAAAGTTTTTCCTGAATTAGATTTTGTTGAATTGCCTTTTTCACATCCTATCTATCATCAAAAATATGATTTCCCAAATGGCTTACCAAAAATTCATGAACACGATGGAACTGCTGCACAAGGTTTTGGTTTGATTTACAATGGAAGATTGGTTTGTTTTTATGATTACGAATGTGATTTGGGCGATGGTTGGGAAAGTTTTGAAGTTCATAAAGATTCACCAGAAACACATCAAAAAGCCTTAAAAATGGGCGCAAACATTATTCAATATGTGTTGATGGGTGGCGAAAATGTGGTGAAAAAATAAAAATTACTGATTTATATAACTATATTTTTTATGACCATCCTGTATTTCAATTTTGGTAATACTATCCAGCGAAATTTGTTTTATTAAAAAAGGTGAGATTCTAGATTGAACTCCAATAAGTGAATTTTCAATTAACAATACTCTATCAAAATAAAAAACAGTTCTTTTATTTCTATATCCACTTGTTATTTTCATTTCTATTGAAGGACTGTTCTTCAATTCAAAAACATTACTTTTTATATCCTTACATTTAATAGTTTTAATTGGATTGGCTTGATAAGTCTCTCTATATCCTGTAGGATTTTTAACCATCATACTTTTTAATTTTGTAGAATCAATTCCTGTCAATTGCTCTTTAATACTGTCTACTGAAATATAATATGTTTTACAAGACGAAATTGTCAAAAAAATTACTACTGCTAATATTTTAGAGGATGTTGTCTTCACGAATAATAAACTACTTTTTTTGTTTCAAAAAATTCTTCTTCAAAATAATTTTTCAAATCATAAAACAGAACACGTTTTTTGAAATTTTTAAATTCTTCTTCCAAATCTCCACCTTTCAAATAAAGAATTCCATTGGGTAAATTATTAAATTGATTTTTAGAAATTTTGTGTTGTACCCAAGTGAAAAATGTAGGAAAATCGGTTACTGCACGAGAAACAATAAATTCAAATTTACCTGCAACCTCTTCTGCTCTTTTATGTTCGGCTTTTAAATTTGTTAAACCAATTGCAGTTGCAATTTCATTTACCACTTTTATTTTTTTGCCAATAGAATCTACCAAATAAAAATTACAATCGGGAAACAGAATTGCTAATGGAATACCAGGAAATCCTCCACCACAACCAACATCCAAAATATTGGTTTTAGGTTTAAAATCCAAAACCTTTGCAATGCCCAATGAATGCAACACATGGCGTTCGTATAGCAAATCAATATCTTTTCGCGAAATCACATTTATTTGAGCATTCCAATGTTCGTACAAACTTTGGAGTCGAGCAAATTGTGTGTTTTGTTTTTCCGAAAGTGTTGGAAAATATTTTGAAATAATTGAACTATCCAAAGTATATGAATCTATATTTTTTCTTCTGAATTTTTTAAAATAGTTGCTAAAAATTCGCGTGCACGAAACAATTGCGCTTTCACTGTTCCTACTGGCAAGTCTAATTTTTCTGCAATTTCATCATACGATAACTCTTGAAAATAGCGCATTTCTATTAGTTGTTTATAATGTGGTTTTAAATTTTCAACGATGGCTCGCATCAATTTTATTTTTTGCTTTTTCACCAAATTTTCTTCTGGATTCAAATCTTTTGCTTTCACATCCATTTTCAGTTCTCCACCTTCTTCATTACCAAAAGTTTTATCAATGGAATAAGTAATCATTTTTTTTCTACGAATAAAATCAATGGAATTGTTGGAAGCAATTTTGAATAACCAAGTACTAAAGGCATATTTGGGAGAATATTGCTTTAGTTGTTTAAACGCTTTTCCAAAAGCTTCAATGGTCAAATCATCAGCATCATCTTTATTATTTACCATTTTTAACATCATAAAATAAATCGAATCGCGATAACGCTTCATTAGTTCAGCGTATGCTTTTTGATCTCCTTTTTCAAGTGCTAATTGAATTAAATGATAATCGTGTATTCCTTTTTCCGAAAGATTTGGTTCTTTTTGTTCTTCTCCCATTTTTACTTTGGTTACAAAATAATTTTAAATTGTTACTTCCATTTATTTTTTTTCATCACCGTATTCGATAATGCAATCATTGGGTAAATAACTAACAAACAAATTTCAATGATTGGTGAAAGCAAAAGCAAATCTTTTTCTGCTAAAAGTTTCATTGATTTACTAAAGATAACCATTTGAATTAATAATCGCAATGCGAATACAGATAAAACTATTGTGGGTTCAAACTGAAAAAACAAAACAGCAATAAAACTTGTAAAAAATAAATACTGGCTAAAACTTATCATTGTCAATCGAAACTTGCTTCCAAAATTGTAATGCTTGAAAGTGCTTACATGTCTGCGTTTTTGACGAAACCAATCTTTGTACGTTTTTTTCACTCGTGAAATTGTATGACTATCAATGCTTACTTCAATTTTTGAATTGCGTTTGGTAGCGGCTTCATTCACAAACAAATCATCATCACCCGATTCGATATGATAATGCGAACCAAAACCTTTCATTTTAAAAAACAATGATTTTTTGTATGCCAAATTTCTTCCAATTCCCATATACGTTTTGCCTCGCAAAGCAAATGATAAAAATTGTTGTGCAATAAAAAATGTATCGAAACGAATAATCTTATTCAAAAATCCTTTTTGTTTTTCGTAAGCACCATAACCTAAAACAATTTCGGTTTCATCAGTAAAATGTTGAACCATATTTCGCAACCAATCTTTGCTATTGGGTTTACAATCGGCATCAGTTAGCAATAAATGTTCGTGCGATGCACCTTTTATTCCCATCATCAATGCTACTTTTTTTCCATGCGAATGATTTTCATTTTCTTGAATGGTAACAATTTTTAGCATTGGATATTTTTCTGCAAACTCTTTTAAAATATCGCCAGTATTATCAAACGAACAATCATTTACAACAACCACTTCAAACTCTGGATAATTTTGTTCAAATATTAATGGTAAAAAATCTACAATATTATGGTCTTCATTTCGTGCACAAATAATGATAGATGCTGGTGGAGTAAATGCTGGCAATTGCTTTTTTTTGTAAAAAGCCAAACGACTAAAAAATAGTAAATAATAAAATAGCTGAACAAGGAATGCAAAAACAAATATCCCAAAAACAATCAAGTCCACCGAAAATGTTGTAAAAACCGACATACAGAAAATTCAAATAAATAGTATATTCAAAAAACTCCACAAGCATCAACTTGATAAAGCTATTCAAAACAAAAATAGCTTGAACTAATAAACGGTAATGTGTTATCTTTGGCAGGATTTAAACAAAGTAATTAACAATTGAGAATTACTGGTAATAAGTAATTTGTAAACAAGCTATATGAAGTTTAGTATTTCGAGTATTGATAAAGGAAGTAAGGCACGAGCAGGAGAAATAACAACCGACCATGGTATAATTCAAACACCTATTTTTATGCCCGTAGGAACTGCGGGAACTGTAAAAGCTGTTCATCAACACGAATTGCGTGATGATGTAAAAGCACAAATTATTTTAGGAAACACCTATCATTTATACTTGCGTCCAGGATTAGAAGTAATAGAAAAAGTAGGCGGTTTACACAAATTTAATGGTTGGGAAAAACCACTATTAACAGATAGTGGAGGCTATCAAGTATATTCATTATCGGGACAACGAAAACTTACTGAAGAAGGTGCAAAATTTACTTCACACATTGATGGAAGTAAACATTTTTTTACTCCCGAAAATGTAATGGACATTCAACGAATTATTGGTGCTGACATTATAATGGCTTTTGATGAATGTACGCCCTACCCTTGCGAATATGATTATGCAAAAAAATCATTGGAGATGACGCATCGCTGGTTGAAACGCTGTTGCAAACGATTTGATGAAACAGAAGGAAAATATGGTTATTCGCAAACGCTCTTCCCTATTGTTCAAGGAAGTGTGTATAAAGATTTAAGAGAAAAATCAGCTGAATTTATTGCTTCGCAAAACAGAGAAGGAAATGCAATTGGTGGTTTATCAGTTGGCGAACCTGCCGAAGATATGTATGCAATGACAGAAGTAGTTTGTAGTATTTTACCAGCCGACAAACCTCGCTATTTAATGGGAGTTGGAACTCCAATCAATATTTTAGAAAGTATTGCATTAGGAATTGATATGTTCGATTGTGTGATGCCAACTCGCAATGCCCGACACGGATTGCTGTACACACAAAATGGAATTATGAACATGAAAAACGAAAAATGGAAAAATGATTTTTCGCCATTAGATGAAAATGGAACTTCCTATGTAGATAAAGCATATTCAAAAGCGTATGTGCGACATCTTGTACATTCGCAAGAATTGCTTGGAGCACAAATTGCAAGCATTCACAACTTGGCTTTTTATTTGTGGTTAGTGGGCGAAGCGAGAAATCAAATTATTGCTGGAACTTTTTATGAATGGAAAAATAAAATGGTAAAACAATTAGGTGTAAGATTATAAATGAAACTGATTGACAAATACATTATTCGTAAGTTTTTGGGAACATTTTTTTTCTCAATGGCACTCATTATTTTAATTGTGGTCGTATTTGATGTTTCCGAAAAAATTGATGATTTTATTGATAAACAAGCACCATTAAAAGTTATTATCGTTGATTTTTATTTCAATTTTATTCCCTACTTCGTCAATTTATTTAGTCCATTATTCACGTTTATTGCTGTTATATTATTTACTTCAAAAATGGCATCACGAACGGAAATTGTTGCCATTTTGAGTAGTGGAATTAGTTATCGTAGAATACTTTATCCATATATGCTTTCGGCTACTGTAATTGCAATGTTATCCTTGTTCCTCAATAATTTTGTGATACCACATGCTACAAAAAAACGAATTGCTTTTGAAGATAAATATTTAAAAAATGAATTTAGAAATAGCGAAAGGAACATTCATAAACAAATTTCTCCAGGAAATTATATTTATATGGAACGCTTTAGTACTAACGAAAATACAGGATATAAATTCTCCATTGAAAAATTTAATAAAGGTAAATTGTATTATAAATTAATTGCAGAAAGTATAAAATGGGATAGCACAAAAAGCAATTGGAAAATTAATAATTACTACGCACGAACTATTAATGGAATGGATGAATACATTCATACTGGAAAAACAATTGATACCACATTAGCTTTCACACCAAAAGATTTTGGAAGAAAAGACAACAAAATAGAAACAATGGATTATTTTGAATTGAATGATTACATTGATTCGGAACGGCTTAAAGGCTCTGACAATATTGAGGTTTATCAAATAGAAAAATACAGACGAACTGCATTTCCATTCGCAACATTTATTTTAACACTTATTGGTGTTTCCATTGCAAGCAGAAAAATTCGTGGTGGAATTGGAATGCATATTGGACTGGGAATTTTTATCAGTTTTACTTTTATTATGTTTATGCAAGTAAGCACTACGTTTGCTGCAAGTGGTTTGTTTTCGCCATTGTTAGCAGTTTGGGTTCCCAATATTTTGTTCAGTTTTTTGGCTTGGTATTTATTAAACAAAGCACAAAAATAAATTTACTTACAACATTTTACCTTCCCAAACAAAGCAATTTTGAAATTGATTTTTTAATTCGGTTTTGTTTTCAAAAATTCCATAAAGTGTAGAACCGCTTCCACTCATTGATGCGTAAACAGCACCAAGTGAATACAATTTTTCTTTTATATTTTTTATTTCTGGAAATTGAGGAAAAATAGAATTTTCAAAGTCATTGTAAATGTAATTTTTCCATTCTTCAATTGGTAAATTCAATACATCATTTTCTAATGAACGAACAGCATTTTTAGGAATTACACCGCTATATGCTTTTGCAGTATTTATGTGTATGTTGGGGTAAATAAGTACAATAAAATAATTTTTTAAACTAAAATTTAAACTTTCGTACACATCACCTTTTTGTTGTGCAAAAGCAGGTTTGTTGCTTATAAAAAATGAACAATCGCTACCAAGCTGACGAGCATAATTGTGCATTTCGCCCCAAGAAATATCCAAGTCAAATTTTTCATTCAAAAAACGAATAAAAAATGCAGCGTCAGCCGAACCACCTCCCAAACCTGCACCAATAGGAATGTGTTTATGCAAATGCACTTTCACATTTGGCAAGGGATAATCTTGAGCAACTAAATGATACGCATAATAACACAAGTTATCATTTGCATTTCCAGGTATTTCAATTCCTGATGAAGTAAAAATAATTCGTTCCGTTGTTTGCTCTTTGTTTTCAACCACTTCCAAAGCATCGCACAAAGCTACAGGATAAAAAACACTTTCAATATTATGAAAACCATCATCACGTTTTTCAATGATGTTGAGTCCTATATTAATTTTTGCATTTGGAAATGAAATCATTTTTTGTAATTTATTTTTATAAAATTTCCAATATTGTAATTTCTCGTTCTAAAAAAATAACTTTATCGCCTACTCGCTTATCCTTTAACAACAAGCCAACTGGAGAAGCTAATGACAATGCGTAATAAAATTTATTTTCAATTTCTATTTTTCCTAAACCAACCGAAATAAAATAATTTTCTTGATTGGTAATTACCAAGCTACCCAATTCTACTTTAGAAAATAATTTGCTACAATTTATTTTGGAAAATTCGTTTTGTAATTCCATTGCTTTTTGCAACTGCGCATTATTTTGTTCTTGCTCCAATTGCATCATTGCTCTGCCTGTTTCGTGTTTATCGCCAGCAGTACTTTTTGTTTCCGTATCACGCGATTCGCCAGCCAATTTTATTGCTTGCTGTGCAGTACTTATTCTCTGTTCAACAATTTTTTGAAACTGATAATAAATTATTTCTTTTAGTTTTTTTGCATTTTTCATACTCACACTTTTCCTTCCACAATTGCAATTTCTGCTGCTGTTAAATCATACAATTTATAAACCATTTGGTCTATTTCTTTGTCTGTATTATCAATACTAAATTTCAAAGCCAGTACTTTTTTGCTTTCAGAAATAAAATATGCTTCCCATTCGGCTTCATCCGTAAGCGAAAGTTTAATTTTCTTTTTTGTTAATTCCTTTATAAAATTGGAATACGAAAGCAAATACCAATCTTGTAATTTTTTTGGCAAATCCATTAACTCAAACTTACGCAACAAACTTCTTTGAAATTTTTTTGACACATCTTGTAATTCTTTATTAAGCAAAATCATTTCATCTGCTTTTGTTACAAAAGGTTTTTGAGCTGAAGGAGAAATGTTAGGAATAGAAAAGTTTTTAAAATCCATTAAACTAAATGCAGGAAAATCATCTCGTTGCAAAGAAGTATTAAAATTGACTTGAGTAAAACTAAATAAAGTGCTATTTAAAATACTTAAAACATATTCCATCGAATAATTTGAATCAATATTATAAATTACATAAATATTTTTTTTGAAAGCACAATCAAAACCAATAATAGTAAGATTCATCCTAAATTGCCTACTCATTAGTTGTCTTCCAAAAATTCTTTTACCCTTGTAAACTTCAATATTTTTATTCTCTTTTAAACTTTCATAATTCACAAAAACAACTTCATTAAGTTCTTCTGAATATCTAAAAACTTGGTTATCGAACCATTGAATATTATAAAAATCATCTTTTACTTTTGATTTTTCTTCTTCTTTTGGTGGTAAACTTCCTCTATTAATTTTTGAAATATTTTTGAGCAAAATATTTTTATTTGAAAACCAAACTTTATCTCCAATTTTGAGCAAATCACTATTCAAAAATATTTTTCCATATTTCAACCATTGATTTTTTGGAAAAGAAATTAAGTTTTTAAAATCTATATTATTTTGATAATCTCTTATATCGTATCTATGATAATCAGTATAAGTTGTAGGTTTTAATTTGTTTAATAATACTATTGATGTATCAATATATGCTTCAAAAATATCATAGGGCAATTGAATAATCTGTCTTAAATTATTCTCTTCAAGTAAAAAATTTCTTATTTCTTTAAAATTATCTCCGCTGAACCAAGTGTTCGGAATAATTAAACCTATTTCTCCTTTATTTGTAATTAAACGTATTGCTAATTCAATAAACGCAATGTATGTATTATTATTTCCTTTTATGAAATTGTAATTTTCAAAATAATTCGGAGATAAAACAACATAAGGCGGATTTCCAATGACAATATCAAAACCTTTTTTTAATTGCTTTGTTTTTACATATTCAACATAAGGTTCGCCCAGGTTTGTAATTTTATCATCTGTGTTTGTTATACGATTATCCACATTTGTAATTTGCTCCTTGCTATTGTTTATATATGTTGTAGCGTCTTCCGTTTTATGTTCAAATTCAACATCAGTATTGGCTAATTTATTTTTTACAATTTTTTTATGTTTTGATTTTTCATCAATCAACGGAATTTTTGTTTCCGAAATTTCTTCTTTCAAACCAAAAATTTGTGGAAATTCTTTATGCCAATCAAAAGCTTTTTCTCCAGCCACAGCACTATCATCAATCAATGAATTACCACATTTAATATTATTACTCAAATCATTAAGTTTTCGGTTTGGTTGAGCAGTACGCAACCACAACGAAAGTTTTGCAATTTCCACACTCTCTTCATTCAAATCAACACCAAACAAATTATTTTCCAAAATGCTATTTTCAATATCGCTCAACACCATTGGCACGCCATAAATTTTTGCTTCCAATTCATCAATATATCTATGTTCGGTAATTAAATAATCCAACGCTTGATTTAAAAAAGCACCCGAACCACAAGCAGGGTCGCATATCGTGAGTTGCAACAACCAATTGCGATAATTTTTTAATTTATCCAATAATGTTTGTTTTGTTTTTTGAGTTCTGCGTTTGTCGGTAATATATTCCGTTTCTATAATTTGTAATTCCTGTTTTTTTTCAATACAAAGTTTACCAACCGTATTATCCACAATATATTTGGTAATATATTTAGGAGTATAAAACACACCATCTTTTTTTCGTTTGGTTTTCGTTTTATCAATTTCTTGTCCCGCCAATTGAGCTTTTATTTCATCCAATTCATTCAAGGAATTTTCAAAAATATGTCCCAAAATATTTACATCCACTTCACTTGCAAAATCATATTCCGAAATTTTTTTAGTATGCTCAAACAAAATAATATCATCAATTTTTATTACATCTAAAATTTCATCAGGCTTAAACAAACCGCCATTGTATGCAAACACATCATAGCGTTTTCCTTTATAACCAGTATTTAGATATTCAAAATATTTTTTAAATCTATCGTAAAGCGGAATAGCTACATCTCTTTCCTGTAAATCTTTCCAGTCGTTTAAAATCAACCTTACAGAGTTTGGAGGAAGTAGTTGTCTATCTTCAGCAAAAAATAAAAATAAAAACCTATCTAATAATTTTTGTGATTTTTTAAAAAGCTCCAATGCTTCAAATTGCGGATTGAGCAACACCAAATTTTGATGCAATTCTCTTTTAAAAAGTGAATAATCTTTATACAATTTTTTTGTAATAATATCTTCTTCACTAAGCGATTCGTCTTTTATTTTTTTAGCACTATTTTTATCAATATTGTCGTAAGCCAAGCACAAATAAAGTAATTCAAAATCTTTTTCAGAAAGTGTAAACAAATTAAATTCGAGATGCTCAATGGCATTATCAATATAAAAACGAAGCTTCTCGAAATTAGAAGTAATTACATACACACATTCGGGCTGATTATTTTTATAACCAAATGCTTGAGTTTCTATTTTACTCAAATCGGTAGTATCTGTGCCTTTTAGTTCAATTACTGCTTTTACTTTTTCATGAATAATAATTGCACCATCAGCTTTTTTGCTGTCTTTAACATTTTTATATTCTGTAGTAAGATTATAATTAGGAATAGGGTTAAGCGTG
>JAYTXX010000027.1:0-35318 GCA_043742725.1 Bacteroidota bacterium
TTTTCTGACCCGGTTTCTTACGTTCAACCATTTTAGGATTACGCGTCATTAAACCATCTACCTTAAGTACTGGCTTGTGAGCTGCATCCATTTCTACTAAAGCACGGGCAATCGCTAAACGAACAGCTTCTGCCTGACCTGTTACCCCGCCCCCTTTTACATTTACTTTTACATCAAATTCATTCATTGTTTTTGTAACAGCGAATGCTTGAGTAACTTTGTATTGTAAAGTGGATGTTGTGAAATAAGCTTTGTAATCTTTATTATTGATTACAATAATGCCACTTCCTTTTTGCGCATACGCACGCGCTACAGCGGTTTTTCTTCTACCAAGAGTATTTACTACTTCCATTTTTTATTTTATTGTATTTAATTTGATTTCTTTTGGTTGTTGAGCTGTATGTGGATGTTCTGCTCCTGCATACACATAAACATTACGTCTCAAAGCATCACCTAATTTATTTTTAGGTAACATTCCGCTTACTGCCATTGTAATAATTTCGGTTGGCTTTTTTGCAAGTAATTCTTTTGGAGTTGCAAAACGTTGTCCACCTGGGTATCCAGTATGACGAACGTATTCTTTCTCTGTCATTTTGTTTCCTGTCAATTTCACTTTTTCAGCGTTGATGATAATTACGTTATCACCTGTATCCACGTGAGGAGTGAAGTTTGTTTTGTTTTTTCCACGTACAATGTACGCTACTTTCGATGCCAAACGACCCAATGTTTCGTTTTCTGCATCTATCAAAACCCAACCTTTGTTTACAGTTTCTTTGCTTGCTGAAACTGTTTTGTAACTAATTGCTTCCACTTTATTTTGTATTAATTATTGTAAAAATATTTCCGCTTTTTCTTTAAACGGGGTGCGAAGATAAGTACATTTTTATTTCTGACAAAATAATTCACAAATAAAATGTTGAAAACTAATCCTAAAGCCAAGATGAATGATTGCAAATTATTATAAACAAGACTTTTCTCAATTATATCACAATATTTACAATCTTATTATGCACCACAATTATTTTTTTCGGAGTTTTTCCTTCCAAATATTTTTGGGTTTGTTCCAAAGTCATTACTTCTTTTTCAATGTCTTCCTTAGTCAATGACAAATCATATTCTTGAAAAAAGCGCGTTTTTCCATTGAATGAAATTGGATAACTAAATGTGCTTTCAACTAAATATTCTTCTTTACAAGCTGGAAAAGTAGCATAAGTAATGCTTTCTGTATGACCAAGTTTGCTCCATAATTCTTCGGCAATGTGTGGCGCATAGGGCGCAATAATTATTGCCAATGGTTCTAAAATTTCACGTTTGTTGCATTTCAAATCAGTCAATTCATTTACACAAATCATAAAATTACTTACCGAAGTATTGAATGAAAAATTCTCAATATCTGAAATAATTTTTTTGATGGTTTTGTGCAACACCTTTAATTCGGGCTTTGTAGCTGGTTCGTTAGAAACAAAAAAGTTATTCGTTATTGGTTGTTCGTTATTAGTGCTTGAGTGATAAAGTCTCCAAAGCTTACGAATAAAATTACTTACACCTGTTATTCCATTGGTATTCCAAGGTTTTGAAAGTTCCAATGGACCCAAAAACATTTCATACAAACGCAAACAATCAGCACCGTGTTGTTCTACCATCAAATCAGGACTAACTACATTCCATTTTGATTTAGACATTTTTTCTACTTCGGGAACTGTATAAAAGTTAGCTTTTTCCTTTCCTCCATTATAGAATTCTGTAAACAATCCATTTTGCCAGAATCCACCTTCACAAATAAATACAGAATGACTGTCTTGATTATTCCAATCTAAAAATTTTAGAATATCTAATTCACAGTTATTATCAAATGATAATCTCGGCTCTTTTAACAAATTAATATCGACATTTTGTTGTTTAGTCCAAGCAATAATATAGGTTGTCCCCATTTGAATATCTTCTCCGGAGTTGTATTTTTTTCTTAATTGCGAACTGACAAATACATTTGATGTTGGAAAATTTAATTTTTTGACTATTTGTTTGTTTTCGATAATCACTGAAATTTCAGAATAACTGGTTATTTCATTTTCTTTTCGAGGAAATGAAGCTCCTTTAACATAAACCCACCTCCAAATTTTTTCACTCACACCCTGTATCATCCCTTGATTAATCAACTTCTTTGCAGGTTCTGTAACAGGAATCAATCCTAAATCATTTAAAAATTTTGTCCAGAAACGTACATATAATAAATGTCCTGTGGCGTGTTCTGCTCCGCCAATGTATAAATCCACATTTTGCCAATAATCAACGGCTTCCTTGCTTACAAATTCGTTTGAGTTATGCGCATCCATATAACGAAGAAAATACCAAGAACTTCCAGCCCAGCCAGGCATTGTAGAATATTCGTATTCAAAAGCCTCACCCCTTGCCCTCTCCAAAGGAGAGGGAGAATATTTCCAATCTTTCGCTCTTGCCAATGGAGGCTCGCCCGTTTCGGTTGGCAAATATTTATCTACTTCAGGAAGCAATAATGGAAGTTCGCTTTCATCCAACACGCAAGGTATCACATCTCCCTCTCCTTTGGAGAGGGCTGGGGTGAGGTGTTTATAATACACCGGAATTGGTTCTCCCCAATAGCGTTGACGACCAAAGATTGCATCGCGCAAACGAAAATTTGTTTTTCCTTTTCCAAGATTTCGTTTTTCAATTTCTTCAATGGCTTTTTTAATTGCAGGTTTTACTTCCAATCCATTTAAAAAATCGGAATTAAAAAGAGTTCCGCTCTTATCTTCCCAAGCCTCATCCCCTAACCCCTTCTCCAAAGGAGAAGGGGGAGTGATAATTTGTATAATTTCCAAACCAAAATGATTTGCAAAAGCAAAGTCTCTTGTATCGTGCGCAGGCACAGCCATTACAGCGCCTGTTCCATAACCTGCCAATACATAATCGCCAATCCAAATTGGAATTTGTTTTCCTGTAAATGGATGTTCTACATAACTTCCTGTAAAAACTCCTGTTATTTTTTTTACATCGGCTTGTCGCTCACGTTCACTGCGGTTTTTAGCAAATGTTACATATTCATCAACTGCTTTTTTATTTTCGGGAGTTGTGATTTTTTCAACCAGTTCGTGCTCTGGAGCAAGTGTTACAAAAGAAACTCCGAAGATAGTATCAGGGCGAGTGGTGAATACGTCAATGAATGCCTCGGCTTTATTCGCCTCACCCCCTTGCCCCTCTCCAAAGGAGAGGGGAGTGTGGAGTGCATTAATAATTTCATTGCAAACCCAATCGATTTTGTGTTTTACTTCATAATTAGAAAAACGAATTACTCTATATCCAATATCTTCTAAAATAAAAGTTCTTCCTTCATCATATTCTTGTTGCTGTTCGTGAATTTCGCCATCTACTTCAATAATTAATTTTTTTTCCAAACAAACAAAATCAGCAATGAATTGGTCAATCGGATGTTGTCTTCTGATTTTAAAACCAAGTTTTGTATTTCTTACTCTTTCCCAAAGCAATTCTTCTGCTTCAGTTTGTGATTTTCTATTTTCTCTTGCTCGCTCTTTTAATTTTCCCCACATCTCTTTATTGGCTGTGTGGTAGTGAGGAGTCTCTCCCCTCTCCTTTGGAGAGGGGTTAGGGGTGAGGCGAAAACGAAGCGAAGTCCCAACCGATTTCCCAATCCAATTTCGTTGTGCTTCTTTAATACTTTCTGTCCAATCAATTCCATCTAAATCTTTCAATAATCTATCGGCATAAGCTGTAATTCGCAAACTCCATTGCTTCATCAACTTTCGTTCAACAGGATAACCGCCACGTTCAGAAACTCCATCTTTCACCTCTTCGTTTGCCAATACAGTTCCCAATTGCGGACACCAATTCACCATCGTATCGCTCAAATAAGCCAAACGATATTCTAATAAAATATCGGATTGTTCTTTTTCAGAAAGATCATCCCAAGTTTTTTTCTTTCCACCTCCGTATTGAGTGAGCCCTTCTTTAAACTTTTCAATAAGAGTTGAAATGTTTTCCGCTTTGTTTGTTGCAGGATTGTACCACGAATTAAAAAGTTGAATAAAAATCCATTGCGTCCATTTATAATAATCAGGATTTGAAGTACGCACTTCTCTGTCCCAATCAAATGAAAAGCCTATCTTATCAAGCTGTTCGCGATAACGTGCAATATTTGTTTTAGTTGTAATTTCAGGATGTTGTCCTGTTTGAATTGCATATTGTTCGGCTGGCAAACCAAATGAATCGTAACCCATTGGATGCAACACATTAAATCCTTTCAATCGTTTGTATCGTGCAAAAATATCAGAAGCTATATAGCCCAATGGATGCCCAACATGCAGACCTGCTCCACTTGGATACGGGAACATATCCAATACATAATATTTTGGTTTGGAAGATTTATTTTCGGTTTTAAAAGTTTGGTTGTCTTTCCAATACTTCTGCCATTTTTTTTCTACTTCTCTAAAATTATATTCCATTTTTATTGCTGCGCTACTTTAAAATAATAAGGTTGCGAATATACAAAATACAAAGGAATTTGATAATGCTCAAAGGTTATTAACGCACGATTGTTTATTTCAATTTGAAATGATGAAAATGCAACATTGCTTAAATAACTATTTTAGCGAGAGAAAAATTAATCATCAAAACAAAAAAACGTGTCGGATAAATATTCAAAACGAAGATTAACAGGTTCATCAATCACAACAATAGTAAGCCTTTCGCTTGTTCTGTTTATGTTAGGCTTGTTAGGAATTATTGTTCTTAATACTCAACAATTATCAAACAATGTGAAAGAAAACATTGGTTTTCAATTAATTTTAAATGATAATGTAAAAGATGTTGATGTATCGAAATTGCAAAAAACATTAGATGCATCGGACTATGTAAAATCAACTGAATTTGTTACAAAAGAAGAAGCTGCAACTCGTTTACAAAAAGATTTGGGAGAAGATTTTATCAACTTTTTAGGATTTAATCCATTGCTTTCTTCTATCAATGTGCATTTAAAAGCCGAATATGCAAACGCTGACAGCCTTAACTGGATTGAGAAAGAAATGCTCGATACCAAATTGGTAAAAGAAGTTATTTATCAAAAAACATTGGTAAGTGTGATTAATGAAAATGTAAAAAAAATAAGTTTAGTGATTTTAGCTTTTAGCTCATTGCTTATGCTTATTGCATTGGCATTGATAAACAACACTATTCGATTATCCATTTATAGCAAACGATTTATTATAAAAACCATGCAATTGGTTGGTGCAACACAAGGATTTATCAGGCGACCGTTTGTACTCAATGGCATTAAACATGGCATTTACGGAGCCATCATTGCTATATTAATGTTGATTGGAGTTTTGTATTTTGCTCAAAAACAAATGCCCGAATTAGTAGAACTACAAGACCAAAATATGCTTTCCACTTTGTTTGGAATTGTGATTGTGATGGGAATTATTATTTCTTGGATTAGCACATCCTTGGCTGTACGCAAGTATTTGCGATTAAAATCAGATGAATTGCATTTTTAGTTTTTATAACTATTGATAACAAAAAAATGCGAGTAAATAATTACTCGCATTTTTTTTGAAACTATTTATATTTCTTGTTATTATTCTTTATTGAATTTTTTAACTACTTTTTGTTCGCCTTCTGTTAAAATTTCCATAAAATACATTCCTTTTGTAAGATTTGAAACAGCCAATTCAACACGCTCTTCATTGTTTACATTTTGATTGATTAATAATTTACTTAAAACATCATACACTTTAATATTTGTTATTTTTTTATTATTTGATGTTTCTACAAATAAACTATTTACAGATGGATTAGGAAAAAGAGAGATACTGTTTGCCAAGTTTGTTTCAGTTATTCCAGTTAAACAGGTTTTCTGTGTTAAACTATGGTTACTAAAAAAAGTAGTGAAATCAGTAGCACTTGATATGGGCCACATATCTTTTTCAACAATTGATTTATCGGGAGCAATCAATATGTATGTAGGAAATGCAGTTATTCCATAAGCAGATACTACAGCATCTCCACCTCCTTCAGTTCCACTTACGCCTGGATAGCCAGGTGCTCCACCTAAAAAAGTTGTTTCATAAGTCTCGCACTGTGCTTTCGTATCTCCATTATCAATAGACATAAAATAAACATCTTGAGTATTGCAACCATAATTTGTAAAAGTTTGTTTAAAATATGGACAAGTCTGTTGACAAGGAGGACAAGTTGTAAAATAAAAATCTAAACAAACATATTTTCCAGAATTTAAAATAGAAAATAAATTATGTGAGTTGCCTTGTAAATCTGTTACTGTAAAATCAACAGCTGTATTAAGCGCTGTTTGTGCGTTTGTAAGTGAAAAAGATAAAAACAACACAATAATTGAGAGGTAAATTTTTTTCATGAGTTTAAAATTTTGGTTAGTACATACCAAATATAGTTTAAAATATATATACCTAAAAATTAAAATTAATCACAATTAGTAATCGATGGAAAATATTACCAATTATTTAAAACCAATTTCGAAATTGCAAGCACAATGAAATAGTAACAACAAAATGAATAGTCGTTTTATTTTTTTAACAATCCATATTCCTAAATTTAATTACATTTGTTCATCAAATAAAAATCAAATGAGTAAAGAAACTAGAAAAGCAGGATTTGCTTTTGGAAAAGAAAATTACCGCATACTAATTATAGGAGTTGTGATTGTTGTGATTGGCTATTTACTAATGGTTGGTGGTGGTTCAGACGACCCAACTCAGTTTCACGCTGAAGAAATTTTTAGTTTTAGACGTATTACACTTTCTCCAATTGTAATATTAGCAGGTTTTGTAGTGGTGCTTTTTGGTATTATGAAAAAGTCAAAAGATTAAATTCAATTTGAAAATGTGCCAATTTGAAAATTAATTGGTTACGGATTTCATTTTCAAATTTTCAAATCAAATAATTTTCAAATTAACTATGTCTTACATTCAAGCCATTATTATTGCAATCATAGAAGGCATCACAGAATTTTTGCCTGTATCATCAACAGGACACATGATTTTAGCCGATTCCATTATGCATGTGCAAGACAAAGAATTTGCAAAAACCTTTGAAATTGTAATTCAACTTGGAGCAATAATGGCGGTGCTTTTGCTTTATATCAAACGCTTTTTTGTTGGAATAACTATTTACACAAAATTATTCGTTGCTTTTTTACCAACAGGAATTATAGGTTTTTTGGCTTACAAAACAATTAAACATTATTTGTTTAATCCTTTTACAGTAAGTGTTTCATTAATTATTGGTGGAGTTATTCTTATTTTTTTAGACAAGTGGAGTGCGGAAAAAAAATCGGAATACAAAGAAGTAGAAGACATTAGTTTTTCAAGCGCTATTAAAATCGGATTGATACAATGTCTTTCCATGATACCTGGTGTATCTCGTGCTGCTGCTACTATTTTCGGTGGCGTGTTTTCTGGTTTCAATAGAAAACAAGCTGCAGAATTTTCTTTTTTATTAGCTATTCCTACTATGTTTGCCGCATCGGGTTATGATTTATTGAAAGAAAAAGACAATATTCATTCTTCCGATATTACACTTCTTTTACTTGGTGGCTTGGTTGCATTTCTTGTTGCAATTGTTGCTGTTAAAGGATTTATAGCCTTTTTAAATAAATACGGATTTAAACATTTTGGTTACTACCGAATTATTCTTGGTGTGCTGTTTCTTGTGTATGCTTTATATACTGGTTTAGAAATGACAGCATAAAATTACTATGAAAAATTTCAGAGAAGGTGAAGTTTTATTAATCAATAAACCATTGAAGTGGACTTCATTTCAGGTAGTGAATAAAATGAAATGGTTGATTAAAAATCATCCTTCACTAATGTTGGATGGAAAAAAAGTTCATGCAAAAATTGGACATGCAGGAACGCTCGACCCACTCGCAACAGGATTATTGATAGTATGTACAGGAAAGCAAACAAAAAGCATTGAACAATATCAAGCACAAGAAAAAGAATATACAGGAACTTTTTTTATTGGAGCCACCACACCTTGTTACGATTTAGAACAACGAATTGATGCACATTTTTCAACCGAACACATTACTGATGAATTGATTTATGAAACCACCAAACAATTCATTGGAAAAATTCAGCAAACGCCTCCACTATTTTCTGCAATAAAAATTGATGGCAAACGTGCTTATGATATTGCACGCGCAGGTGGCACAGCAGAAATAAAGGCAAAAGAAATTACAATTACAGAATTTACAATCACACGCATTGCTTTGCCCGAAGTAGATTTTAAAGTTGTTTGCAGCAAAGGAACTTATATTCGTTCGCTTGCTCGTGATTTTGGATTGGCGCTAAAAAGCGGAGCGCACCTCACTGCATTGTGTCGTACTCGCATTGGAAATTACAAATTGAATGATGCAATGAGTATTGAAGAATTTGAAAAGTCATTGGAATAAAAATATGTAGTAAAAATAAAAAGGGAAGTTGAAAAATTTCAACTTCCCTTTTTATTTCTATTTATTAGTTTGTATGTTACCTCATCACGTGAACAAAGCCCGTATAAGGTTTTCCATCTAAAATAATTATATAATAATAAACCCCATCCGAAACATCTTTACCACTTTTGTTTTTTCCATTCCATGAAATTTTTCTGTCTTCACTTTCAAACATTTCAATTCCCCAACGGTCATATATTTTTATCGAATATTTTTGGATTAAACATAAACCCGTAATATCAAACAAATCATTTTTTGTATCGCCATTAGGTGTAAACACGTTTGGAACTTTAAACTTATCAAGTTCGCATAATGGATTGTAAATTTTTACAGAATCTACATCTTCACATCCACCGCTTTCTTTTATGCTCAAATAATAAGTAATTGTTTCTCCACTGCCAGTTCCAGTCAGCAAAGGGTCTTCACAATCTGTACAACTCAATCCGGTAGATGGAGTCCAAGAATATGTTACAGAACCTGTATTGTTTGATACGGTAGCATTTAATGTGATTTCTTCTCCCGCATCCAATGTTATTGCAGAGGAATCAATATCAACAGCAAGTAAAGTTGAAACAACTACATTGCCTGTTAAATTAGTTGCTGGCAACTGACAAGGGGTTCCATCTGGTAAGGTGTCTGTCAATAACAAAATTGGGGTATAAGTTGCATCTCTTGTATAAGTATGTTGAACAAGTGTATCTGCGGAAGTTATTACAGTACCATCACCAAAATCCCAACTATATCCTAACGAATTATTACTTGAACCATGAAAAAACACAGTGAGTGGTTTACATCCTGTTGTTGGCGAAAACGTAAATGTTCCATAAGGTCCAGGAACCACAATAATACTATCAAGAGTAACCGTATCTTTACAGCCAGCAGAATTTGTTACTACAAGTGTTGCATCATAAATTCCAGCTTGATTAAATGTTACTTGTGGGCTTTGAAATTGAGAGGATGCACCATTGGTAAAACTCCAAGAAAATGTTCCTCCTGGGTTTACACCAGTTCCAGTGGTTAAATCTGTAAATTTAATTACTGAATTACCGCAAGATTGAGAAATAACAGCACTACTAAATGCCGCTTTTGGGTCATCAATCAAAACTGTATGTTTAACACTATCTGTACATCCATACTTATCAGCAACTACCAATGTTACCGTATAAGTTGTGTTATCTGTTAAAAAAGTATGCGTAGTAATAGGAGTTGTCAATCCTGGTGCAACTGTTCCATCACCAAAATTCCAACTATAAGTAACAGGTCCAACAGCCGCAGTAGAGCCAGCATTAAAACTCAACGATTCATTTAAGCAGGCAAATGATTTTAATGTAAACGCTGGAGTTGGATGCGTTGGTTGAATGTTAGAATTTTGAATAGAATTTACACAACCAAAAGCATCTTTTACGGTCATTGTTACAGTATAAAATCCAGTTGTAGGATTTGTGTAAGTATGAGAAATGGTATCAAACAAATAGTTATTAATTATTGTTGAACCATCGCCAAAATTCCAAGTCCATTGCACTATTGGAGAGGCAGTAACGGATGCATCGGTAAATAATACTGGCAAAGGAGTACAACCAGCAGAATCGTTCATTGTAAAGTGTGGAATTGCTCCATGTACGGTAATATTTTTGAAAAGCGTATCCTTACATCCATTTATATCAGTAATAAAAAGTTGAGTACTGTATATTCCAGGCAAATTATAAGTATGAGTAGCTACAGTATTTGTATCAACAGCAGTACCATCTCCAAATACCCAATTGAACATATTAGGAATAGTATTAGAACTAAAAATTGTTGGAAAAGCATCTTGAGAACCATTATCTTTAAATGTTACTGGAACTCCATAACAATAGGGCGAAGTAATTATATTGTCCTTCGCTATAGGTTCGGCAATGGTAAATGTATGCGTTATGGAATCCTTACAACCATAGACGGAATTATAGGCTATCATTTTAACGGTAAATGTACCTCTTGTTCCATAAGTATGTGATGGGCTGATTACTGGCAATTGGTTAAGCAATTTGGTTCCATCTCCAAAATACCAATCAATTTTTGTTGCCGCCCAAGATGTATTTGTAAAAATTACTTTGTAGTAATTTGTACAACTCAATAGATAATCAAATAATGGCTTTGGAGGGTTTATTGTTACCGTATCAATTTTTAACATCGTATCAGGGCAACCTTTATTGTAAACAATTTGCATCACAGAAAATGTTCCTGTATCAGGAAAAATATTTATAACTGGATTAAAAGGCATGGTTGCGCCAAAAGGTGTACTAAATGTACCTTGTGAAGGTTCTGGAGAAACTCCAAATTGCCAATATGCAGAATCTGCACCGCTTGATAAATCTTGGAATTTTGCAGTATCGCCATGACAAACATATCTATTTAACACACTAAAATTGGCAATTGGCTTTAAACCTGCTTTTATATATGTATTTTTAGTTATTGTAGCTGTACATCCGCTGGCTGTAATAATTGTTAACTTAACAGTAAAATAACCCTCAACAGTATAAGTATGAGACGTATTAGCAGTTGCCACATTTGATGTGCTTCCATCTCCAAAATCCCAAATATATTGTGTTATGAGATCTACCGAAGAAGTACTTGCTGATGCATCAAAATCAACTTTCAAAGGAACACACCCTTCAAGCGTATCGCCTATAAACAAAGCTACAGGAAAAACAATTCTAATATAATTTGTTTTTATAAGCGTAGTAGAACAACCATTTGAATTTGTTACAGTAAGTGTAACTGTGTACACACCAGCTGAATTGTAAGTATGCGAAGGATTTTTGCTTGATGAAATTCCTCCATCACCAAAATCCCAGGCGTAGGTTGCAAGTGTTCCACTACCTGCTGTGGATGTATTTGTAAAATTGACTGTAAAAGGCACCGAACAACTTGTTGTTTTGTCTGCTGTAAAAGAAACTACGGGCGATGCATTTACCGTTATGTAAGCTGTTCTAACTGTGTCATCGGAACAAGGTGGTGAACTTCCATCACTTGCACTTAACGATACCGTGTAAACACCAGGAGCAGCATAAGCATGAGCAACAGTAGAACTTGTAGAACTGCCAGAACTTGCATCACCAAAATTCCATGTTCCAGTTGTATAATTTGGTACTGATTGATCAGTAAAGGTTACAACTTCGCCAACACATACTGAAGTTTTATTCGCCACAAATGCAGCAACTATTTTATTAATTACAATTACTTGAGTGGTTGTAGAACTACAGCCACCTTGAGTGATTGTGAGCGTTACGGTATAAGATCCTTTCGTGTTAAACGTATGCGATGGTGCAGATACAGTACTGGTATTATTTGAACCACTTGCTGGGTCACCAAAACTCCAAGCATACGTAACCGTTCCAGTTGTTGTTGATGTATTACTATTAAAATTTGTTGTTAATGGAGCTGTACAAGATGATATTTGACTTGCTGTTATTCTTGCAACAGGAGCGGCAAGAACAGATACATTATGAGTAATGGTGCTTTGACATCCATGATTATCAACTACAGTTAAACTAACAGGAAAAGGACTACCAACCGAAGTGCCATACGAATGTGTTGAAACAGCAGTTGTTCCTGCTGGCGAACCATCTCCATAATCCCATGACCAGCTATTAATTGTTCCACTACCTTGAGTTGATGCATCAGTAAAAGTGATAGGTTGTCCAACACAAGAAGGCAAAGCACTGGTAGTATATTCAGCAACTGGATTTGCATAAACAGTTATTAATGCTGTTTTTGAAGAACCTCCACTTACTGTTAATGTTACTGTGTATGTTCCCGGATTGGAATAAGTTGCACTTGGGTTTTGTGATACGGAGGTATTGCCATTTCCAAAACTCCAGTTATAGGTTGTTGCACTTGAAGCACTATAATTTACAACTAATGGTGCGCAACCAGACGATGGAGTTGCAGTAAAATTAGCAGTTTGCGCAATTGATGTACATAAAAACATCAAAATGAATAAAAGGCTTATTGAACTATTTTTTACTAATTTATTTTTCATGTTTTTATCGCTTTACAATTTCTCTCAAAAATAAAAAATTCTTGCATACAAGTTGTATTTATTTGAAAAAGTTTTACATAAAATATGTTGCGTACAAATTTCTGTATCTTCGTTGCTCTTAAAAATTTGTGTTGTCTTATGAGTGAATTATCTAAACTTACTGCCATATCTCCTATTGATGGGCGTTACAGAACTACTACCGAAAAACTTGCTGATTATTTTTCGGAAGCTTCGTTGATAAAATACCGAGTGCTGGTAGAAATTGAATACTTCATTGCTTTGTGTGAATTGCCTTTACCTCAACTGAAAAATTTCGATAAAAAAATATATCCATCGTTGCGAAATATCTATAAAATTTTTACTGAAAGTGATGCGCAACAAATAAAAGACATTGAAAAAACTACTAATCACGATGTAAAAGCTGTTGAATATTTTATCAAAACAAAATTTGAAGCACTTAATTTAAACGAACAAAAAGAATTTATTCATTTTGGTTTAACCTCTCAAGATATTAATAACACTGCTATTCCGTGTTCTGTGAAAGATGCAATGAATGAATGTTTGTTGCCAGCATTGGAAGAAGTTGTTGCAAAACTTTCTGAATTAAGTAAGGAATGGAAAGATGTTTCGATGCTTGCTCGAACACATGGACAACCCGCATCACCAACTCGTTTGGGAAAAGAAATAAATGTATTTGTGGTGCGTTTACAAAATCAAATTGCACAATTAAAAGTAATTCCTTACAGTGCAAAATTTGGTGGTGCAACGGGGAATTTGAATGCACATCACGTTGCATATCCTCAAATTGATTGGTTGAATTTCGCAAATGATTTTGTAAATAATTCGTTGCAATTACACCGTTCGTATCCTACAACTCAAATTGAACATTACGATAATTTTGCTGCGTATTGCGATGCGCTTAAACGTATCAACACCATTTTAATTGATTTAGATAGAGATGTGTGGACTTATATTTCGATGGATTATTTCAAACAAAAAATTAAAGCAGGAGAAATTGGTTCTTCGGCAATGCCACACAAAGTAAATCCAATTGATTTTGAAAATTCGGAAGGTAATTTGGGTATTGCAAATGCTTTGTTTGAGCACCTTTCAGCAAAATTGCCTATTTCTCGTTTACAAAGAGATTTGACAGACTCGACTGTACTTCGCAATGTTGGTGTACCTTTGGCACATAGTTTAATTGCATACAAATCATTATTGAAAGGCTTGGATAAATTAATTTTAAACAAAGAAGCATTTGAAAAAGATTTAGAAAAAAACTGGGCAGTGGTTGCAGAAGCATTACAAACAGTGCTTCGCAGAGAAGGCTATCCAAAACCTTATGAAGCATTGAAAGAATTAACACGCACCAATTCACACATCACAAAAGAAAGTATAGCCGCTTTTATTGATACATTAAATGTGAGCGATGAAATTAAAAAAGAATTGAAAAAAATATCCCCACATAATTATACAGGAATTTAAAAATCTTTTTTTATGCACATTTTTTATAAAAGCTTCTTCTTGTTTTTTTTAGTTTTTATTTTTTCTTGCACTTCAGATGCAACAAAATCAAGCAATACAAATGAAGAAAAAAAAGTTACTGTTGTTCCATTAAAAGAAAATTTCGCAACAGGAATAATCATTGAAAAAGTAATTTGTAAAAAAGATAGTTCTCAAAATTATGCCTTGTATTTGCCCAAAAATTATGATTCAAAAAAAATGTATCCTATCGTTTATATATTTGATGCACATGGCACAGGAAAGCTTCCTATTGAGAAATACAAAGAACTTGCAGAAAAATACAATTACATTTTAATAGGCTCTAACAATTCAAAAAATGGAAATAGCTGGGAACAATCTTCAAACATTGCACAAACATTATTTGAAGATTCACAAAACAGATTATCAATAAATCCAAAACGTATTTATTTATTAGGGTTTTCGGGTGGTGCACGTGTAGCAAATGGATTAACTATTTTGAATGGCTCCATTGCAGGTGTTATTTGTTGCAGTGCAGCAGCACCAGCAATAAATTCCGAATCACCTCGCAATAATTATTCTTGGTTTGGAATTGCGGGCACACAGGATTTTAATTACACCGAAATGAAAAAATATGATTTGGTAGAGTTGGCAGGACACGGAGTAAAACGCTACTTAATTACATTTGATGGCAAACACGAATGGTGCCCCGAAAGTATTATGAATGAAGCTTTTTGGTGGTTAGAACTTGGTGCCATGAGAAGCAATCAGTTGCAAAAAAATGATTCATTAATTAAAAAAAATACAACTGAAAATTTAAAACTTACCAAACAATTTTTAGAAGCAAAACAAGACTATGAAGCTTATAAACTATGCAAAAAAACTATCACATTCTACGATGGACTAATTGACCTTTCGCCTTTTATTGAAATCTACAAATCATTGCAAACAAATGTTGAAGTTGATAAAGAATTGAAATTAGAAGAAAAACTTTGGTCGAAAGAAGAAGCCTTGAAACAACAATATATGCAAGCATTACAGAAAAACGACTATGCTTGGTGGCAAAAAGAAATTGCAAGTATAAATCAAAAAATAAAAACAGAAAAAAATAAAAATGAATCTCAACTATTGCAACGAGTTTTAAGTTATTTGAGCTTGGCTTGTTACATGCAAACAGATGGTTTATTGCATAAAGAAAATAACATTCCTGCTGCAACTTATTTTTGTAAACTTTATATACTCATTGACCCAACAAATAGTGAAGCGTATTATTTTATGGCAGAAATAAATGCAAAACAAAATGAAAACGAAAATGCAATTAAAGCATTGGAAATGGCTGTAAAAAATGGTTTTTCAGATGTAACTCGTTTGCAAAATGACAATTCTTTTTCTACTCTAAAAGGAAGGAAGGAATTTGAAAAAATTACTGAAGAGATAAAAAAATAATTCTACTAATCCCAACCCGAAGCAAGCATAAGCACAGCTTATTTTATAAAAACAACCTAAGCTCTGCCACACAAAAATCAACGCGTCAACTTAGCTCGTACGGGGCTATTTCCAGCAAATTGATAAGGTGAATAGTATGCATATTTAGCAGTTAATGGGTCTATACTTAAAAATCTACCCAGCCTATTATCATAAATCCTCATTCCATAATCCTGCTGGTTTCCATCTCCTTTAACTTCGTTATCATTCTCTTTTCCATTAAATCCGTACCTGTAAGCGTTGCCAGAAGTAAAAGTTCTTTCATTCATTGGGCTACCAAATGTACCGATACTTTTATACCTTGCATATTCAATTCTTTGGCTATTCTCGGACTTCCATATCTGGCTTTGCTTTTCCAATAGATTTGTTTTATTTCTCTTGTTAGCATCTGATTGAATAACATTCGTTTGGATGGTTCTCTTACCAACCATTTGTAATAGCCACTTTTACTTACTTCTAACACCTTGCACATCTTTTCAACTGGAAATTCTTTTTTATGGGTTTGAACAAACACATATCTTACCTGTCGCTCTTGGAAAAGATGCTTACCGCCTTTTTTAGTATGTCTCGCTCTAATTTTGTTTCATACAATTCTTTTCGCAATCGTTTTAATTCTTCTGCTTCATTACTCTGTACTTTCAATCCTTCTGAATTAAAGTTTCCTTTATTGTACTCTTTTTTCCAGCGTTTGAGTGTGTCTCGTTTTATAGCTAATTCTTCTGCTACTACCGTTAAACTTCCTCGTTCATTGCTTAATTCTACAGCTTTGATTTTAAATGCTCGACTGTAACTTTTTCTTTGTCTTTCCATTTTCTAAAGTTAAGGCATAGGGGATTAACTTTTTTGTCCACTCAAAGGTAGGAACTCCATTTGTTTCTTTCTTTTGGATTATTTACTGTTTTGCAAGAAGAAGCAAAAACCACAAAAAAAATAATAATATATCTCGACTTATTTTCCATAATAGCCCTTTAATATCATTCCGGAATCTCTAAAATTATCAAAAAAGCATAGAGTTATACCGGAAGGTGAAACACTACCTATTCCAAATCCTTTATTACCGTAGTAAAAGTAACATCATTCGGTATATTCAACTCTTTTCGTTTTTCATTAAACTCTTGTAATGTCAATGGTCCTATTAATCCATTTTTTGTTTCCCAATCCATACTTTTTTTATTTTGTAATATAAAGTAGTTAGTAATTTTTTTGTTTGGAGGATTTGGAAAAGATCGAGGATGTTGTTTCACAATAATGTAGTTCTCATTATAACCTGCTGCAAAAACTGTGGCTTCAATTATTCCACTATATCCTTTTTGATTATCTTCTTTATGTGCTAAATAGGCCCCTTCCGACCCCTCGCTTTTATATATACAATAATTGCCCACTATATTTTTTTCAATTAAAAACTCATCGCAGCTATTGAATACTAATATTGAAAATAATGCAAATGTTATTTTTTTCATAATTTATTATTTTCTTTTAGGCTCAGTAAAAATATATGTTTGGTAAAATATACTGAATGGACCAATTTTAGGATTCCAACTCTCTGGCCAAATGTAAAAACTACTCGGATGAGGAATCAAAGAAGATATAGTCGTTCTATTTGTAATTGTAAATCGCAAATTAGTTCCAACTTCTTGTATTTCGTAATGATAACCACCAACAAATTGTTCTATTGGATCCAATCCAGCATTTACAAAACCCATAAATCCAAATGGAGGATCCCCCGTAGGCGCTAAGCTGAAGTAAAGTATATTTGTGTGCAAGGGCTTAGTGCCATTTATTATAAGAACAATATTCTATAAGTAATCTAACCAAATTTTTAATCCCAACCCGAAGCAAGCACATCGCACAAGTGCATCATTTTTATGTTTTTATTTGCTTTTTGTGCATAACCTTCAATGTGCATTAAGCAGGAAACATCAGTAGAAATAAGGTATTCAGCGCCAGTTGCTAAAGCATTATCTAATTTTTGTTCGCCCATTCCAACCGCAATAGGTTCAAATTTTACAGAAAAACTTCCACCAAAACCACAACATGTTTCTACATCATTCATCTCACGTAATTCTAGTCCTCGCACTTTTTCAAGCAATACTCTTGGTTCACGTTTTATTCCATATTCGCGCAAAGCCGCACAGGAATCGTGATATGTGGCAACACCATTAAGCTTTGCACCCAAATCAGTTATTTTTAAAACATTCACCATGAAATCAGAAAATTCAAAAATATTTTTTTGAATTTGTTTGTACTCATTATGCAAAACAGAATTATGAAACATTTCGGGATAATAATTTTTTATCATTCCTACACAAGATGCTGATGGGCAAACAATGTATCTATCGTTTTGAAATTCGCGAATAAATTTTTCTCCAACTTCTTTGCATTCATCTCTGTAACCTGCATTAAATGATGGTTGTCCGCAGCAAGTTTGTTCAGGATTGTAATTTACTCCACAACCAACTTTTTCTAAAATTTTTACCATATTAAATCCTGTATCAGGATAAATTTGGTCGATGAAACAAGGAATAAAAATATCTACAATCATATATAATACGAATTACGAAAGTTTACGAATTTACAAAATGGATTGCTTGTAAATTTATAAATCAAAAAACTATATTAATTATTTTCTTTTTTAATAGTAGGAACTCTTAATAACAATAAATATCCCAATACAAAAAACGCAATAAGTGCTACTATTGGTGTTCGCATGGTTGGACTCAATTCATTGATAATACCAAATGTAGCCATACCAAACACAATGCTTAATTTTTCACATACATCGTAAAAACTAAAATAAGATGCATTGTCTTCTGTTTCAGGTAGCATTTTTGAATATGTTGAACGAGAAAGTGATTGAATTCCTCCCATTACTAACCCTACAAAACCCGCTACAATATAGAAATGAAAAGGTGTATAAACAAAAAAATAAGTACAAATACAAATCAATGACCAAATAATTGTAGCTATTTTTAAAGTAAATAAATTACTTGTTTTTCGCGATGTAAATGAAAACAAATAAGCACCAAGCATTGCTACAAATTGAATAATTAAAATGGTGGTGATTAATTGCCCTGCTTCCATTTTTATTTCTTCCGAACCAAAGTGGTTTGCAACAAGCATAACCGTTTGAACGCCCATACTGTAAATAAAAAATGCTGGTAGAAAGCGTACCAGTTTTTTGTTGTGTTTCAATTCATGCCATACTTTTTGTAATTCTTTATAGCCTTTAAAAATATAGTTTCCTTCTTGTTTTTTTTCTTTAATTTTTTGGGCATTTATCTTTGGTAAAAAGTAAAAAGTGATTTGAGCAAATGAAAACCACCAAATACCAACAGTTACAAACGACCATCTCATCATTTGCATTTTTTCTATTCCTGTTTCGCGAGTCATTACCATTATTAAATTAATGATTAACAAAACTGCACTTCCTACATAACCCATTGCAAAACCTTTTGCACTCACTGCATCTTGTTGTTCGGGTTCTGCAATTTCAGGAAGATAGGAATTGTAAAACACCAAACTTCCAGCAAAACCAACACATGCGAGTACTGCTAAAACAATTCCCAAGTACAAAGTATTGGCATTAAAAAAATACAACAGTGAACAGGATGTTGCTCCGAGATAACAAAAAAATTGCATAAATCTTTTTTTGCTTCCACCATAATCGGCAATACCAGAAAGCAAAGGAATAACTGCCGAAACAACTAAAAAAGCAAATGCAATTGCAAAATCATAAAGCGTAGTATTTTTAATTTGAAAACCTAAAAACGAAACAATGTTTGAAATTTCATTTCCCGATTCATTTTTTGTAGTTGTAACTAATTTATAATAAATAGGAAATATAGTTGCCGTTATAACCAAGTTGTACACAGAGTTTGCAAGGTCATACGTTGCCCACGCGTTTATTAATTTTTTGTTTCCTTTTTGTAAATTAGTCATTGTTTTGTTCTTTTATAATTGCAAATTCAACAATAGTGCTAATTGGTTTTGTTGGGTCAACTTTTTGAGATGTTTTTTTATTCGTATCAATATAACCTTTGTAATAAACAGGATTAACAACACCTTGCGCTTTTAAATAAGTATATACTGCTTTTGCTCTTTCTTTTGATAATTTTTTTGCAGCTTCTGATGAAGAGTTATCCGAATGCCCTTCAATTTGTATTTCCATAAAAGGATTATTGTTCAAAACGCCTACCAATTCATCTAAAACAGAGAATGAAGATTTTAAAATTTTTGGTGTTCCTTTTTCAAATTGTAAATTTTTAATTTCTATTTTTTGACCTTTTGTATATGTGTCGGGAAAAATATGTGTTGGTTTTTTATTAATTTTTGCCAAGTTTGTAGAATCATTAACTGTTTTTTTTCTTACAAGTGAAATATCATCAACATAATAATATGCTTCTTTCAATTCAAAAATTTCCCATTTTTTTGTCTTCACCATATCGTCTTTCATTTTCAATCTAAAATTTCCAATGATGATAAATTTTTCTCCACCATGTGAAATGTAATCGCCCTGAATTGGCAACCAATTAAAACTTCCCTTAATTCCATTTTTAAAAGTAGAATCAACCAATCCTTCTTCGTCAAAAGTCATCCCTATTTTAAAAGCATCATCCGAAAAAAATACGCCAAGTTGTTTTATAGTAACGGTGCTTGAACCAAGCAAACGAATGAACATTTTGAAATGGTAGGTTTTTCCTTTTTCTAATGCTTCATTTAATTGAACATACATATACTCTTTATAATCGGGTTGAAAACGCAAACCCACATAACAAGTTCCCGAATGTGCACCCTTGAAACGAGATGTATCTTTTTTTTCGGTCTTCATAAAATAATCAACAGTACCAACACCTTTCCAAGGAGTTGCATTTTTTATATCTGCCGATTTTCCTTTGTGAATTTCAAAACTTGAATTTGGAATTAAATTTTTAGGTGTTTTTTGTGCGAAAGAAAATTTACTAAATACAATAACTATCAAAAACAAAATTGTTTTCAATAAAATAATGTTTTTAGATAAGTTTATTTTTTTCAATTTTTTAAAATCTAAATTCTTTTATCGTGTCCACAAAACATTTTACTTTATCTTTTTCCAAATCGGGATACAAGCCGTGACCAAGGTTTGCAATATGCCTATGTGGACCAAATGCTTTCAACATTTTTATTGCTTCTTTTTTTATCACATCAAAATTGGAATACAACAAACAAGGGTCTATATTTCCTTGCAATGTTTTTTCGTTGCCAATCATTGCTCGTGATTCGGCAATGTTCATTGTCCAATCCAAACCAATTGTATTGCAATTTAATTTTGCCATTTCTCTTCGTGCAAAATGTGCATCTTTTGCAAAAACAGTAAATGGAACTTCTGTAATAGCATCACAAATTTGTGAAATATATTTTAATGCAAACTCGTTGTATTGTTCGGGTGATAAAACTCCTGCCCAACTATCGAACAATTGCAACATATCGGCTCCTGCAACAATTTGTCCTTTTAAATAATTAATTGTGCTATCTGTTATTTTTTGCAATAGCTGATGTGCCAATTGTGGTTGCGTGTATAAAAACTTTTTTGCTTTTGAAAAAGTTTTGCTTCCGCTTCCTTCAATCATATAAGCAAATAGTGTCCAAGGCGCTCCAGCAAAGCCAATCAAAGGAACACGTCCATCTAATGTTTTCTTTGTCAATTTCAAAGCATCCATCACATAATGCAAATCTTCGGGTTGAGCAATACGCAATTGATGAATATCATCGGCTGTTTGAATCGTTTTTTCAAACCAAGGACCTTTTGCTTCTATCATTTGATAAGGCAAACCCATTGCTTCGGGAATTACTAAAATATCTGAAAAAATAATTGCCGCATCCACTCCCAAAATATCAACAGGCTGAATGGTTACTTCACAAGCAAATTCAGGTGTTTCAACCAATTCTTTAAAGCCACCCATTTTTGCTCTCACTGCTCTGTATTCTGGCAATACTCGTCCCGCTTGACGCATCAACCACACGGGAGTACGTTCTACTTTTTCGCCTCTTGCTGCTCTTAAAATTAAATCGTTTTTTAATGTCATAAAAAAATAAAATGTCTTTTCACAGATTTTTATTCTGCAACACTTAATCGGTAAAAATAATAAATACAATTGGGTTTTAACGAATTGAAAAAATAAAATTACGCTGTACTTTTGTAAAAAAAATATTTTTTATGAATTCAAAAAAAAATGAAGCTATTGCATTAAAATGGTTTGAGGCTTTCAATACTCATAATTTAGAAAATTTACTTGCCTTGTATCACAATGAAGCAAAGCATTTTAGTCCAAAACTAAAAATGAGAAAACCTGAAACAAATGGTTTGGTTGTTGGAAAAAATGCGTTGAGAAATTGGTGGCAAGATGCTTTTGATAGATTGCCAACATTGCATTACAGCGTTACATCACTAACTGCAAATAACGAAAGAGTTTTTATGGAATATATCAGAAAAGTGGAGGACGAAGATGATATGCTTGTGGCTGAAGTGCTTGAAATAAAAGGCGATTTGATTGTTGCTTCACGTGTTTATCACGGATAATTTTATTCAATAATTACCGACTGATTGTTAAATTCTATTTTGTCGCCAATTTTAATTTTGTTTCGTTTTCGTAATTCTACATTACCATTCACTTTCACCAAACCTTTATTAATAAGGTCGTTTGCTTGTGCACCATTTTCGCACCAAGCCATTACTTTTATTAATTGATTGAGTTGAATGTATTCGTCTTTAATTTTAAATTTTTCCATAATTCAACAAAGTTAGAAAACAAAAACAATAAGCATTAAATTTGCAGAATGAATAATGAAAATGAGTTTGAAAGTTTACTAAAAAAACTTTCGGAAGATAAAAACTGGCCCCAAGTATATATGTTCAAATTTATTGTACCTGCCAAAAATAAACAGATTGCACTGGTTGAATCAAGATTTTCGGATGAAGCAATTGTTGAACAAAAAGAATCAAGCACTGGAAAATATATTAGTATTACAGTAAAAGAAGTGATGTTAAACCCCAATTCTGTGATTGAAAAATATCAAGAAATGAAGAATATTGAAGGATTGATTTCGTTGTAAATTTTGAGTTGCAAAATTTTTTAGATGAAATTCCGTCAATCAACTGACGGAAATTAAATTTCATTTTTTTATTTTGATTTATCAAACCCATTGCTAAAAAATTCTGCGGTAGTAATTTTATGAAATTTAAGAATTTTGTTTAAACTTAAAACAGTAATATTTGTGCCAGCTTCATACCTGCCATATTGGGCTCTTGGTATATTAGCATCATAGGCAAAAGACTCTTGACTATTATAACCAGCTTTAATTCTGAGTTCCCTAATTCTTTTACCCATCAACATGAGAAATTTCTCTTCTTCTTTTGTCATAATACAAATTGAAGAATAATAGAACTTTTAAACACCTATATATAAATAGGAATTTATAAGTAGATATTTTTATATATTTGCGATGTATATTTTTAATAATGGACTAATTATAAAAAATTAGAGTTACCCAAAAACCACATATAGTAAATCAATTTAAAATTAGGGAAAACTTAATTATTCTATTAAAGACATAAACACAAGATGAAAAAAATATTATTTATTTTCTTTTTTTCTATATCTCTTCTGGGATATACCCAAGACAAAATATATAAGCTGAATAACGAACAAATAGAAACGAAAATTTTAGAAGTAACTAACGATGAAATTAAATACAAAAAATTTAATTATTTAGACGGACCAACTATTAGCATTTCAAAAGATGAAGTAGTTATGATTATTTATCAAAATGGAGATAAAGATATTTTTACTAAAGAGGAAAAAAAGGAAACATTAGAATATGTAGATAACAGCAGCATAGAAAATATATCACCTGCTGAAATGTTTGAATTGGGTCGAAAAGATGCTGCAATTAAATACAAGAGCTATAAACCTTTCTGGGGAAGTTTTGTAGCAACAACACTATTTGCACCTGCTGGTATTGTTACTGCACTTATAATTGGCTCAACCCGCCCAAAACCAGAATTCACAAACCCTGACAGAGCATTAATTCAAAACAGAGATTATTATTTGGGGTATAGAAAAACAATGAAAAGCAAAAAATGGGGAAGAGCTTGGGGTGGTTTTGGAATTGGTATTGCAACTAATGTTTTAACATATTATTTAATTTACGGTAGAAGATAAAATTATGAAAAAAATATTCTTTTTGGGATTTGCTCTCATGTCACTTTTGGGATACTCACAAGATAAAATATACAAGAATGATGGCTCTGAAATACTTTCAAAAATAATTGAAGTAAATCAAACAGATATTAAATATAAAAAGTCATCTAATTTAGATGGGCCAACATATACAATTTTAAAAAACGAAGTTGTTATGATATTATATTCAAATGGAGAAACGGAAGTTATTACTAAAAAAGATGAAACAAAAAAAGTAATAAAACAACAACCAAATGCGCCAATTGATTACAGAAGGCTAGATAGAGACATGCGCGACTCTTCAAAATATAAAAGTATTTATGGAAGAAATATGTTTTCAATTAATTTATTTCCATTATTATTTTCAGATTTCAATATTTCTTATGAACATTTTTTTGCCAAACAAAAATTATCATTTAAAATACCATTTTATGTTGGCTATTCATCAAGTGGAACTTCTATTTTTGATTATTTTTGGAATAATACTTACGATAAAACTAATAGCTATAAATATTACAATTATAATTATTCCAGTTATATTGATTCAACTTCTACCCACGTATCAAATGTTTATGCAACAGGTATTAAACTTAAAATATATCCAACGGGGGAAGGAGTTTTACGTGGTTTTATTGAAATCGGGGGAGAATATGGAACATTATTTTTAGCAAAAGATTACTATCAAAAAACAAATGGAGTTTATTATAAAACAATAACCGAAAAAGCTGGCACTGAAACTTTTTTTAGGGGGTTAATCAGTGGAGGAGTTTCCTATCATCCTTATAAGATGCTCAATTTATCAGCTGATTGTGGATTAAACTTTGGAACAAATGGCGATAGTCAAAAATTTCTAATGCGTATTGGATTAACTTGTGGAGTAAGATTTTAGAAGATACGAACAGAACTAATAAGAATGGAGCCAAGTAGATATCCGCTTTTCAGAATTGAAACTACAGTAGAAATTAGGTTTTAAATCTCTTTTTATTACTTCTTTTCATATTGATAACATTATAAATTACAACAACATTGTCATCAATTTCATATATCACAACATACGGAAACCTTTTAAAAACAGCTTGTCTAAATGATTTATATTTTTTTGAATATGATTCGGAATGTAGAGAAATATGATTTGCAATACTTTCCCATTCATCTAAAAAATCCTCTCCCAATCCCTGAAACTGTTGCTCATACCACAAAAATGCTTTTTGAATATTTACAAAAGCAAGAGGTTTAACAATTACAGCTTTTTTCATTTTTTTATTTTAGCTGAAACTACTTTTCTTACTTCCGCAACAGAATATGATTTTGTTTTTCCTGCTTTATGTAATTTTTTTTGCTCGTCTAATTCTGTTTTTTCAGCATTACTTAATTCATATTCGCCATCATAACTTATCGTATATTCTTTGAACATTGCATAAACAGCTTTCAAAAAGCCGGAATCGCCCATATTGTCAATAGCTTTATGCAATTCTTTTTTTATTGCTGGAGTTGTCATTGTTAAGTTATGTTTTAGTATAGCAAATTTAATATTTTTATTTTTTAATTAAAAACAACTTACCCAAACAATAATCCAAAAACCTCTTCGATTTTTCCTACAGTAGTTATTTTTATTTTGTAGCTATTTATATCCAATCCTTTTTTATTGTATTTGGAAATAAAAATATGTTCAAAGCCTAATTTTTCTGCTTCTGAAATACGTTGGTCAATGCGGTTTACAGGGCGAATTTCTCCACCCAAACCAACTTCACCTGCAAAACATGTTTTGGGTGAAATGGGCATATCTTCATTGCTTGAAAGTACTGCACAAACTAATGCTAAATCAATTCCGGGGTCTTCTACTTTTATTCCACCTGCAATATTTAAAAACACATCTTTTATTCCCAAACGAAATCCACAACGCTTTTCAAGAACTGCCAAAAGCATTGCTAATCTTCGTAAATCAAAACCTGTGGACGAACGCTGTGGTGTTCCATAAGCAGCACTACTTACCAATGCTTGTGTTTCAATAAGCATTGGTCGCATTCCTTCCATTGTTGCAGAAATAGCAACTCCGCTTACCAACTCTTCACGATTAGTAATTAATATTTCAGATGGATTACTTACTTCGCGCAAACCACTTCCTTGCATTTCATAAATTCCTAATTCGTTGGTTGAACCAAAACGATTTTTTGCTGTACGCAATAAACGATACACATGATTTCTATCGCCTTCAAATTGCAAAACAGTATCAACCATGTGTTCCAAAACCTTTGGTCCAGCAAGGCTTCCATCTTTTGTAATATGTCCAATTAAAAATACAGGAGTTCCACTTTCTTTTGCATAACGCAAAAGTTCAGCAGTACATTCGCGAATTTGCGAAACACTTCCTGCTGATGATTCAATGTGTGCTGAATGTAATGTTTGTATAGAATCAACAATCACAAAATTAGGTTCAAGTAGTTCTATTTGTTTGAAAATATTTTGAGTAGAAGTTTCTGTTAAAATATAACAATTCGGATTATTCATTCCAATTCGTTCAGCACGCATTCGTATTTGTTGTTCGCTCTCTTCGCCAGATATATAAAGCACTTTCAGGTTTTTCATATTGAGTGCAACTTGTAGCATTAATGTAGATTTTCCAATTCCTGGCTCTCCACCAAACAAGGTGAGTGAACCCGAAACCAAGCCACCACCAAGCACTCTGGAAAGTTCTTTATCGTAAATTGAAATACGATGTTGTTCCGATAAATTTATTTCGGAAATTAATTGAGGCTTTGAAGCACGCTGTGTGCTTGTGCTTACAACGCCTGGTGTTTTTGCATCATCTCCTTTTGAAACAACTTCTTCCACATACGTATTCCACTCATTACACGAAGGACATTTACCAATCCAACGTGCAGATTGAGCTCCACAGTTTTGACAGAAATATGTTGTTTTTGTTTTAGCCATTTTTTATTTTTTGCTCAATACTTGTTGTAGAAAATCCTTCGAGGTATTCAATCGTTTTTACTTCTCCACCTTTTTCTCTTACTATATCCGAACCAACAATATATTTTTTACTATTTATATTTTTTTCGTTTGCATCGTAATCAGCTCCTTTTACAAGCACATCGGGCTGTAGGTATTTTATTAATTCATAAGGAGTATCCTCATCAAAAATAATTACGGCATTAACAAAATGTAATGATGCAATAATTAATGCACGAGTTTGTTCATCTTGCAATGGACGCGAAACACTTTTGCCTAATCGTTTTACAGAAGCATCGCTATTGATTCCAACAACTAAAAAATTTCCCATATCTCTTGCTTTTGCAAGATAATCAATATGTCCACGATGAACGATATCAAAACAACCATTGGTGAAAACAATTTTTTTATTGAAAAATTGTAACACATGTAATCGACTCGAAAAAGTTTCTTGTGTAACTATTTTCGATTCAATTATTTCTAACGCTTTCAATTGTGGAGTGTTTGCTATCATTTTTGAAAAGTATAAATGATGAATAAAAATTTAGATTTGTTCTTTCGTTTCTTTATTTAAAAGTGGCAATAATATCAAAGATACCAAACCTAACGATAGAATTAAAACAAATTGCGAAGTCCATACTGCCCAAGCAAATGCAAAGGAATTTGTTTCAGAAATAAAATAAACGGTTGTTAAAATTTGAATTAAAATTGCTTGATATGCTCCTGTTCCGCCTGGAACAGCAATAACACCAATGCTTCCAAAAACCACAATTACCATTGCAACTATAAATGACAAATGTGAAGTTTCTGTAAATGCAAAAAAACAAACATACACTTGTAAAAAATACATTAACCAAATAAAAAAAGTATAGGCAAAAAATTGAATTGGTTGGTGAACATTTTTTACACTCAACAAACCACTCCACAAGCCATTTAAAAATTCTTTTATTTTTCCTGAAAATAATTTTTGAATTTTTTTTCTGAAATAAAAAAACGCTGAAAATCCTATTATTAAAACAATTAAAATAATCGTTAACCCAACAGGTTTTTGCATCAATGCGTGAAATTTGTTGGAGATAGTGGCAAAAATTAAATCATTTGCAATTCCCGAAATTTTTTGAAATTCCATTAGAAGTACAATAAAAAATACGAGCAACAAACAAATAAAATCCAATGCACGTTCGGTTATTACTGTTCCAAAACCTTCTGTGAATGGCACTTTTGAATATTTGTTCAACAAACCACAACGTGTTACTTCTCCCAAACGAGGCAATGCAAAATTGGCTAAATAGCCCACCATTACCGAAAAAAAAGTAGTTGAAGTTTTTGGTTTGTGATTTAGTGGTGCCAACAAAATTTTCCAGCGCAATGCTCTAAAATAATGACTCAACCCACTAACAATAAGCGACAGAGCAATCCAAAAATAATTTACTTGTTGTATAGCAAGTTTAATATTATCAATTTCTGCTTGCGTTTTATTTCTAACTGCTAACCATACCAATAAAATTCCTATGCTTAAAAAGAAAAAGAATTTTAATATGTTCAGCAATTTTTTTTTCAAAATTAACGCAATGTATTTGTTTGTGTATCGGGGAAAACTACAGTGGGTTTAAATTTCTTTGCTTCTTCAAAATCCATTAATGCATAAGAAACTATAATTACTTGGTGTCCTACTTTTACTTTTAATGAAGCTGGTCCATTCAAACAAATTACTCCCGAACCACGCTCTCCTTTTATAACATAAGTGGTAAAGCGTTCGCCATTGTTGTAATTGAAAACATCTACTTTTTCGTTTTCAATAAGATTAGCAGCTTCCATTAAATTTTCATCAATGGTAACACTTCCTATATAATCCAAATCGGCTTGAGTAACTGTAACTCTATGTATTTTTGATTTTAAAATTTCTATTTGCATAACGGTTGCAAAACTAATGAAATAATTTGAAGATGAAGAAACAACAATGGACAAGAAATAAAAAAGTCTCACAAAAAACGTGAGACTTTTTTATATTACTTTAAAATTTATTTACTGTACTATTATTTTTTTTGTGATGATGTTTTTGTTTTCATCCATTATTTGAATAAAATAAATTCCTTCTTTCATTTCTCCTTTTTCAATCACTAATTGTTTACCAGAAATTGTTGTAGATTTTATTTCTTTACCAACTATATCAATTATTTTTACGGTTGCATGATTTTCTTCTTCAGCAAAAGTTATAATAGTTTGGCTATTGAATGGATTTGGAGAAATTATAATTTTTGAAAGTTTATTTATTTCATTAATTCCAACACTAGTTATTAAATTACAAGATGATGTTCCAGAACAACTGGTAGTATTATCCGTAACAATTACTGCATAATTACCATTAGCTGTTGGAGTATAACTTTGCGAAGTTTGTCCTGCAATTGGATTGTTTCCATTGTTACAATCTACCCATTGATAAGTTGAATTGGTTGCAACTGCTGTAAGCATTATTCCCGAAACAGTAACATTTGTGTTTACGGTATTTACACTAACTGTTGCAACTGCGCTTCCAGTACAACCTCCAGAAGTTCCAGTTACGGTATATGTTGATGGAGAAGTTACTGTTACACTCAACGGATTAGATGTTGAACCTGTTGACCAAGAATAAGTTGTTCCACCATTTGCTGTAAGTGAAGCTGTTTGCCCTGCACATATTGTTTTAGAATTAACTGTTATTCCTAAAGTAGATGAAATGGAAATTTTTGCTGTAGCACTTGCTGTACAACCCAATGCTGTTCCCGTTACAGAATATGTACTTGCACTTGTTGGTGTTACCGATACTGGATTAGCAGTAGAACCTGTTGACCATGAATAAGTTGTTCCGCCACTTGCTGTTAATGATGCTGATTGACCAGCACATATTGTTGCAGAGCTTGCTGTTATTGTTGGCTTGGCATTTACTGTAACTGAAAGTGTTTTTGCCACAGAAGAACCACAAGAACTATTTGCCACAACAGAAATAGTTCCTCCTGTTGTTCCTGCTGTTGTTGAAATTGATGTTGTTGTGGACGTTCCCGACCAACCACTTGGCAATGTCCAAGTATATGAAGTTGCACCCGAAACAGCAGTAATACTATATGTATTTACAGTTCCTGAACAAATAGTTGTGTTTCCTGCTATAGCTGTTGGAGTTGCAGGCGTTGCACATTCTACAACAGGAAGTGTAGATAAGAACATTGTGTCTCCCAAACTTGTTCCACTATTATTTGTAACATTAAATGCTCCATAAAAATTAACCGCTCCTGTTCCTGCCACTGGTGCTGTCCAGTTGAATGACCAAGATTTAGTATTTGTGCCCGACACACCTGAAGAAGTATGCGTAATGTATGCTCCCGAGCCTACAAGTTGAGTTTGTGTTGTATTCGTTAATATTAATGTTCCTTTTTTTGTACCAGCTACATTTTGCGGAGAAACTTCAAAACCAAATTTTGAATGATTGTTTCTTGTAGCTGTTGCTGTTATTGTATAAGTTGTTCCTGGTGTGTATCCTCCAGCAGGTATGTTAGATGTAATCCATCCCGAAACAGGAATTGGTGTTGGTCCCGAATGACAATTTGTGCAAGTAGCACCATCGCCTGGAGAGCCTGTTAAACCAGATGGTCCACCCGAAGTATTTGTGTGGGCTTGTTGTGTTGCATTTGTAAAAAACATTGCAGTTACTGTAATTGCAACTATTGAAATCGAAACTTTTGTAATTATTTTCATATCATAAAAAATTTAATGGCAACGAAGCTATATTTTTTTTTTAAAATTCAAAAACAATTTCGGCAAAAGATTATTAATAGGATTTTTTTTGATAAAAAAGCGACTAATCGGCTTTTTTGAAAAGTGATTTGTATATTTCACTATAATAAATAAAAAGACTGAAAGCATAAATTGGAGAAGTAAATTTTTCATTCAGTTTTCTATTGTTTGCAATCATAAAGCGATAGCCAACTTCGGCACCAATTCCAAAATATTTTAAAAATTTATATTCAACAGAAATTGCAGGTTCATAAACAAAATTTATGTTTTCTTCTATTTTTTTGTTTTCATCCAAATACTTGTATTTGTAATATGTTTCGCCAATTCCCATTTGCAAAGGCATACTCAATTGCCAATGTTTTGTTTGATAAAAAACATATTCAACGTGTATAGAAATGTAAAATAATTTTAATGCTGCAACTGCACTATCAGTTATATTTTTTTCAGTTTTAAAATATATTTTTTCATCAAATTTATCGGCTGGCGGATATAGTTGATTATAACCAATTCCAAAATACAAACGACTGTTGTAATTCAATCCTGCTTTTATTCCAAAAATTTTTGCTCTGCTATTTTCTATAAATGAATTTCGTGTATCGAGCTTTGCAAACAAGTGTGGTTTTGCTTGTAAGCATTGTTTCAATGTATCAAGTGTTGGTTGTGCTTTTGAAAACAAAACAAAACAAAAAAAGAAAATAGATAAGTTTATTTTTTTGTGAATCATTGATTTTATAATACTTCTACCACTTTTTCCAATTTTATTCCTCGCGAACCTTTTACCAAAATAGTATGATTTTTTATTGAATTTATTTTAAAATATTCCAACAGTTCATCGCTTGTGGAAAATGCTTTTGCATTTATTTTTTGTCCTGCTTGTTGAAAATATTTTCCAACTAAAATTACATTAGTAATATTTTTTTGTTGTAATAAATTTACAATTGCATTGTGTTCTTTTTCGCTATCATCGCCCAATTCAAGCATATCGCCAAGTATTACCATTTTGTTTGCTTGATTCATTTGCGAAAAATTTTCAATAGCGGCATTCATACTCGATGGATTTGCATTGTACGCATCGAGCAACAATAAATTATATTTTGTTTGCATTACCTGCGAACGATTATTGGATGGAATATAATTTTCTATACCTATTTTTATTTCTGCTTCCGAAACATTAAAATAATTTCCAATACAAGCAGCTCCTAAAATATTTTCAAAATTATATTTTCCTATTAATTGAGTGGTGATTAATTCTTTTTCAAAAATATTTTTTGTGTCATTTTTTGCCTTGCATTTTAATTTCACAAACGGATTACTTTCTATGAAAACACCAATAAAATCAACATCATTAGAAGTTCCATAAGAAACTCTATTAATTGAAGTTGAAAGATTTTTTAATAATTCATTGTCTGTATTTACAAATAATTTTCCACCACTTTTTTTAATAAAAACATACATTTCATTCTTTGCTTTTATCACTCCTTGTTCTCCTCCAAAGCCTTCCAAATGGGCTTTTCCAATGTTTGTAATCATTCCAAAATTTGGTTCTGCAATGTTGCAAAGCATTTCTATTTCGCCTTGATGATTGGCTCCCATTTCAACAATTGCCATTTCGTGTTCATTGGTAATACTCAATAATGTAAGTGGAACTCCAATATGATTATTCAAATTTCCTTTGGTTGCAAGCACATTGTATTTCTGACTTAATACTTCATTTATCAATTCCTTTGAAGTAGTTTTTCCGTTTGAGCCTGTAATACCAATAATTGGAATTGACAATTGTTTGCGATGATAATTAGCCAATTGTTGTAATGTAGTTAGTACATCTTTCACTAAAAAATAGCGTTCATCTTTTTTATATTTTTCCTCATCAATCACAACCAATGAAGCACCTTTTTTTAAGGCTTCTTCGGCAAATTGATTTGCATTAAAGTTATCGCCTTTTAATGCAAAAAAAATACAATTGGGTTTTATATCACGAGTATCTGTGCATACTACAGGGTGTTTCAAAAAATGAGAATATAGTTCCATAATAAAGCCCCTCTCTATCTCTCCCCAAGGGGAAAGGATTTGTTAGTTTTAAAAAAATAATTTTTATTTTTCACTCATTTTACTTTCTCACTCATCGCCCCTCTCCATTGGAGAGGGATAAAGGGTGAGGCATTTATTTTAATTCTTGAGGAATAATGCAAATAGGAATTGGATTCATTTTATGCTGATTTGCTTTATTCATTCGTGTGTAAATATCTAAAACTAATTTTTGCCTTTCGTTTAAAACGCTGAAATCATGAGGGTTTTCAATAAATTTCATTGCCCATTCCAACTCGTCATACGTTGCACCAATTTGATCTTCATCACTTCGTCCATCAGCAAACAAGCCATCAGTAGGTTTTGCAGCTTGTATGGAATTTGCAACACCCACTTCTTTTGCCAGTGCATACACTTCCGATTTCATTAAATCAGCAATAGGACTAATATCCACACCTCCATCGCCATATTTAGTAAAAAATCCTATTCCAAAATCTTCCACTTTATTGCCTGTTCCTGCAACCAACATTTTGTGATGACAAGCAAACGCATAAAGTGTTGTCATTCGCAAACGAGAACGTGTATTTGCCATTGTTAGCCAATCTTGAATATTGGTGGGCAACACATCACTCATTGTTTGAAATGTTTTTGTGAGTTCAATTTCAAAAGAAGTTACATTCGCATAATTTTTTTTCAGCCATTCAATATGTTCATGTCCTCTATCATATTCGTTTTTATGCTGATGAATAGGCATATTCAAACAAATTACTTGCTTTCCAGTTTTTGCACAAAGTGTGGAAGTGAGCGCAGAATCTATGCCTCCAGAGATACCAATTACAAATCCATTGGTTTTACTTTGCTCACTGTAGTTTTTTAACCAGCTTACAATGTGATTAATTACTTCCTTGTTTTTCATGTTCCAAAAATAAAAATCCCGATTCCAATAAAATGAAATCGGGATTAAATTTACTAACTATTATGTGTTAGAATAAAACACCAATAGTTAAAACAAAACTATTCGATTTCAAATTTTGAGTAAGCTTGCTTCCATCATTGGTATTGCCATTTGTATCAACTTCACGTTTTCTTAAATAATCAGATTGACCAGTAACTACATTTGTAAATCCCAATAAATAACTCAATCCAAAATTTAAAGATGTAGTTCCTGCAAGATTCCATTCTGCACCAATTCCTAAATTCAATGCTTCGTTGAACAAATTAACATCACCACTTACGTCTGTTTTTGAAATGGTTTCTAATGTTCCTAAACCATTGTTTCCTGTAACGCCAAATTTTTGAACATTATCAGTAGCTTTTGCAGCAACACAAATAGATGAGTTTACACCAAACTGTCCATAATAAGTCATTGCTCCAATTTCTTTGGTTTTTAATTTCAATGTAAGTGGAATTGTTATGTATGTTAAGCTATATTTTCTATCCAACAATAAATAGCTTTGATATTTTGAGCTGGAAGATGGTGTTGCTTCAATTTCTTGTTGAGTGGCAATGTATTCAGTAATTTTATCCGTTTGTAGGTTGTAGTAATAGGTTAAAAAACTTGAATTCATATTGTTGTTATATCTCACATATCCTCCATCCATATTAATTTGCAAACCTGTTGCAAGGCTTGCTACATTTGTTAAACGAAACTCTACAGAAATGCCACCACCAAATTTTACACCTACTCCATTTGAGGAAGTAAATTTTTCGCCAGAAGAATACCAAGCAATGTTTGGCGAAACATTTAAACCAAAACGAACATTTTTTGATGCTGCATCACTTTGTGCTGAAGCAAAATTTGTAGCCATTATTAACGCTACGAGTGTAAGTATCTTTTTCATATTTTTGGACTTTAAATTTAACACACAATATTAAGTATTTTTTATCGATGCAAAAAATTAAAATTTTTTCAGCAAGTATTTTCATTAGCATTTTACTTTTTTCATGTGATAATAGTAAACTCAATGTTGATGTTTCAGATGTGAAAATTCCAGACATTGCTATTCAAAGGCTGGATAAGGATATTTTCAATATGGATACTGCAAATATTGAAAGTGAAACAAAGAAATTAGAAAAAAAATATGGCAATTTTTATAAAAGTTTTGTAACGGGAATTGTAAATAGTGGCGGAATAAAAGATGCACCATATCAATTTCGAATGAAACAATTTATAACCGATAGAGATATGCGTGAAGCATATTCGGAAGGTGAAAAAAATTTCGCAAATACCGATACATTAAAAAATCAACTAACCGATTTATTTAAACATTTCAATTATTATTTTCCAGAAAAAAATTTACCAAAAGTGGTGCTGATGATGTCAGGTTTTCAATATTCAATAGTGGTGCTTGATAGCACGCTTGCTATTGGTTTGGAAATGTATTTAGGGAGTAATCATAAATTTTATCAAATGCTCACACTTCCTCAATATCGCACACGATATATGAAAAAAGAAAATATAATTCCCGATGTTGCTCGTGCTTGGATGCTTACTGAATTTCCATATAATATGAATAAAAGCGATTTTTTAAGTCAAATGATTTATATGGGAAAAGCTATGTATTTAACCGATGCTTTGTTACCAAATATTCCAGACTCTTTGAAAATTCAATACACGCAAAAGCAATTAGATTATTGTACACAAAATGAATTTAATGTGTGGAGTTATTTTGCCGCACAAAAATTACTTTATACAACCAATCAAGCTGACATTATGAAATTTACTTCCGAAGGTCCTTTTACTTCAGCATTTAGCAAAGAAGCTCCTCCACGTATTGCTTATTGGATTGGTTGGCAAATTGTGAAACAATACATGAAAAACAATCCGGAAACTACTTTGGAACAACTTATAACTGAAATGGATGCTCAAAAA
>JAYTXX010000028.1:0-7864 GCA_043742725.1 Bacteroidota bacterium
TGTTTCCGGAAAAACAGAAACTACAAGCGATGGAAAATTCAAATACTATACTATTCAAAAAGGAGATAACCTTTTTAAGATAGCACAGATACATCACACAACTGTTGATGAAATAAAACGATTGAATAATTTAGGTGTAAAATATAATTTACTTCCTGGTCAAAAAATAAAAGTGGGAGCAAATTAAAAAAATTTTTCACTTCCATTTTTAAGATTAAAATATCATTTCATTTGCCCTAAAAATTCGGCTCTACTCAAAATCATTTTGTTATCTTTGAAAGCATCAAAAAAAACGCTTTTTTTGTATGAAAGCATTATGATTTAGAAAAATGTTATTCAAAGAAATTATAGGTCAGCAATCGGTAAAAGAACGACTTGTTCGTTCCGTAAAAGAAGCGCGAGTTAGTCATGCTCAACTTTTTTTAGGTCCGCAAGGTAGCGGTAGTCTTGCACTTGCTGTTGCTTATGCACAATATGTTTCTTGCATCAATAAACAAGAAAACGATTCCTGTGGCACTTGTTCTTCCTGTATCAAATACAATAAACTCATTCATCCCGATTTGCACTTTGTATATCCTGTGGCTCTTTCGAAAGATATTCGTGTGAGTACGGATGTTGCGGCTATTTGGCGCGAAAGTTTTTTAGATAATCCATACATCACATTGTTTAATTGGTTTGAACAACTTTCTGCTGAAAATAAACAAGCGGTAATTGGAACAGATGAGAGTTCTGAAATTTTGCGAAAATTAAGTTTAACTACTTATGAAGCTGAATACAAAATAATGATTATTTGGCAAGCCGATAAAATGAATCCTGCTGCGGCAAATAAGTTGTTGAAAATTTTAGAAGAACCACCAGAAAAAACATTGTTTCTATTGGTTTGTGAAAACGAAGACCAACTTTTGCGCACAATTGTTTCGCGAACACAACTAATAAAAATTCAAAAAATTACCGATGCAGAATTAACCAATGCTTTGGTTGAACAAAAAGGAATATCTGTTGAAGATGCTGAAAAAATAGCTGTTTTAGCAGATGGAAATTTTGCAGAAGCATTATGGTTAATTAGTGAAAACGAAAGTGCTTCACAAAATTTGGCGCATTTTCAAAAGTTGATGCGAGCAAGTTTAAAGTTTGATGCAAAAGCAGTGATGAGTTGGATTGATGAAGTTACTGCTTCAGGAACAGGAAGAGAGCGACAAAAAAATTTTTTGAATTACGCATTACACATTATTCGCGAAAGCATTATTTTAAATTATGGCGATGCAATGCTTGTAAAATTAGGTGCTGATGAACAAGATTTTGTGAAAAAATTTGCACCTTTTATTCATGCGAACAATGTAGAACGATTTACAGAAGAACTTAACAAAGCATATTATCACATGGAACGAAATGCAAATCCAAAAATTTTATTTATGGATTTAGCATTTAAGTTCAATGAATTATTAAATATTACAAAACCAATTGAACAGTTAAATAATTAATCAGTAGGCATTTTAAAAACAGAAAAAATTTATAATTTTTAATTCATAATTTTTAATTTCAATATATGGGATGTAGCGGATGTTCAACAGGTAGAGGATGCAGCACAGCAAGCACAGGTTTGCCTGGTGGTTGCAAAAACAATGGTTCGTGTGGAACGGGCGGAGGATGCAATAAACTTAATGTGTTCAATTGGTTGGCAAACATGGAATTGCCCAATGGTCAGCCTGAATTTGATATTGTAGAAATACGTTTTAAAAATAGCCGAAAAGATTTTTATAGAAACGTAAACAATCTACAACTCAATGTTGGTGATGTGGTTGCAGTGGAAGCATCGCCAGGACATGATATTGGAGTGATTTCAATTTCGGGCGAATTAGTTCGTTTGCAAATGAAAAAACGAAATGTAAGTACTACTTCCGAAGAAATTAAAAAAGTATATCGTAAGGCAAAAACAACTGACATTGATAAATGGCAAGAGGCGCAACACTTGGAACACAACACCATGTATCGTGCACGAACAATTGCTGTGAAGCTTGGTTTGCAAATGAAAATTAGTGATGTAGAATATCAAGGAGATAAAACAAAAGCAATTTTTTATTATACAGCCGATGACAGAGTTGATTTTCGTGAATTAATAAAAGTGTTGGCAGATGAATTTAAAGTGCGAATTGAAATGCGACAAGTAGGTGCACGTCAAGAAGCAGGACGCTTGGGAGCTATTGGTTCTTGCGGAAGAGAATTATGTTGTTCCACTTGGCTTACCGATTTTCGTTCGGTATCAACAGGAGCGGCACGCTATCAACAATTATCATTAAATCCATTGAAGTTAGCAGGACAATGTGGTAAACTAAAATGTTGTTTGAACTATGAGTTAGATAGTTATTTGGATGCACTAAAAGATTTTCCAGAAGTAAACAATGTAAAGCTTGAAACCGAGAAAGGAAGGGCTTTTCATCAAAAGACGGATATTTTTAGACGCACCATGTTTTTTTCATACACAGATGAACCAGATAATTTTATTCCACTTGCTGTTGATAGAGTGAAAGAAATTATGGAATTGAACAAAGAAGGAAATAAGCCACAGGATTTGCTTGTGCACGTTGAGAAAAAAATTGTTGAGAAAAAATTGGATTACGAAAATGTGGTTGGACAAGATAGTTTAACACGTTTTGATAAAAGCAAAAAACAGAAATCGAAAAATAATAACAACAAAAAACGCAATCCAAATCCTCAAAACAAGCCAGCAGAAGGAGGAAATGCGAACAAACCAAATAATCGTCCGAATAGAAACAACAACAGACCAAACAGACCAAAACCAAATAATCAACCAAAACCAAACAATCCTAACAATCCACCACAAGCAAACTAACGAGTAAAAAATGTATAAAATGAAGAGCAAAAACAACAAAATAATTTTATCAGCTACACTTTTTTTAGTGTGTGTGTTGTTTTTTTCATCTTGTGATAAAGCTCGTATTTATGAGCAAAATCAAGAGATTCCAGAAAGTGGTTGGGAAAACAAAAATGTGTTGAAGTTTGATGTGGAGATAAAAGATATTTCTACTCCAACCAATTTTTATATCAATGTTCGCAATGCCGATGGATATCCTTACAGTAATTTATTTTTATTTGTAAAAACAATTTTTCCTGATGGAAAACAATCCAATGATACTTTGGAATGTTTGCTTGCAGACGAAAAAGGAAAATGGATTGGCAAAGGAATGGGCGATATTTACGATAATCAAATTCCATTCAAACGAAATGTTCGTTTTCCAATTCCAGGAAAATATGCTTTTGAAATTCAACAAGCAATGCGCACAGATAATATTCCACTAATTATGGATGTGGGCTTGAGAATTGAGAATGCGGAAGAATAATTTTTAGAATTTTTGAAAAAAATGTCAGGAGAAAAAAATAAAAACAAAAAATATTTAATGTGGTTTTGGATATTATTTTCCACACCAATTGCATTGTTATTTTTATTTGTGTTAGGCATTCGTTTGTTTTCTGATTTGCCCGACACAGAAGCATTGCAAAATCCCAAAACACTTTTAGCCACCGAAGTTTATTCAAGCGATATGAAAGTGCTTGGAAAATATTATGCTGAAAATCGTACCAATGTAAAGTTCAATCAAATTTCACCCAATGTTGTAAACGCACTTATTGCAACGGAAGATGCCCGTTTTTACAAACATTCGGGAGTAGATATAAAAGCATTGGGAAGAGCTGTGAGCGGTGCGGTGCTGGGCAGAGATAATTCTGGAGGAGGAAGTACAATAACACAACAATTAGCAAAAATGCTTTTTCCTCGCGAGGATTTGAGCAAGTTTCAGCTTGTTATCCGAAAAATAAAAGAGTGGATTATTGCAGTAAAATTGGAGAAAGAATATACCAAAGAAGAAATTATTGCGCTTTATCTTAATAAATTCGATTTCGTAAATAATGCAGTTGGAATAAAATCGGCAGCACAAATTTATTTTAGCACAACACCAGATTCATTACGAATTGAACAAGCTGCAATGCTTGTGGGAATGGCAAAAAATCCTGCATACTTTAATCCAAATCGTTTTCACGAAAGAGCCGAAGGACGTAGAAATACAGTGCTTCAACAAATGAAAAAATATGATTACTTAACAGAAACACAATCGGATTCATTACAAAAAATTCCACTTACTTTAATTTTTCGTCCCGAAGACCACAACGAAGGATTGGCTCCTTATTTTAGAGAATATTTGCGCGATGTATTTTTGAAAAAATGGGTAGAAGAAAATCCAAAACTTGATGGAACAAAATATGATATTTACAGAGATGGATTAAAAATTTATACAACCATAGACTCTCGTTTGCAGCGCTATGCCGAAGAAGCAGTAACAGAACATTTGCGCGAATTGCAAGAATCGTTTGTTAAAGAATTAAAAAACAAACGCAATTCTCCTTTTGCATGGAATGTAAATAAAGAAGAAATAAAAAGTATTATGCGTCAAGGAATGAAGCGTTCCGAAAGATATCGTGTGCTTAAAAAAGGAGGAATGAACGATGCAGATATTGAAAAGAATTTTGAGCAAGCTATTCCAATGACCGTATTTACTTGGAAAGGACAGAAAGATACAGTAATGTCGCCAAAAGATTCTATCAGATATTACAAAGGATTTTTACAAACAGGATTTATGTCAATGGAGCCACAAACGGGCTATATAAAAGCTTGGGTTGGTGGCATTAGTCATAAGTTTTTTCAATACGACCATGTAGAAATTGGACATGCTCGACAAGTTGGTTCAACCTTCAAACCCTTTGTTTATGCGCTTGCCATACAGGAAGGATATTCTCCTTGCTATCGTTTGCCAAATGTAAAAACCTGTATTGATATGCCTGCAGGACAACCATTGTATTGCCCTGCAAATTCGGCTGGAGAAGAAAAATACGAAGGAAAAATTGTTACACTTCAATGGGCATTAGCAAATTCAATTAATTATATTTCTGCCTATTTAATAAAACAATTTGGACCACAAGCAGTAGCTGATTTGGCTCACCGAATGGGCATTGTAAGCAAAATTGACCCAACACCATCTATTTGTTTGGGAACACCAGAAATTTCTGTTTTTGAAATGGTGGGCGCAAATGCAACATTTGCAAACAAAGGAACTTGGATTGAGCCAACATTTATTACTCGCATTGAAGACAAAAATGGAAAAGTGTTAGCCGATTTTGCTCCACGCACAGAAGAAGTAATGAGCGAAGAAAAATCGTATGTGATGCTTCAATTATTGAAAGGAGTTGTAGAAGCCGGAACAGGTCAGCGTTTGCGATTTAAATATAAATTGAATCAACCAATAGCAGGAAAAACAGGAACAACACAAAATAATTCTGATGGTTGGTTTATGGGAATTACTCCCGATTTAGTTTCAGGATGCTGGGTTGGAGCAGAAGATAGAGCGGTGCATTTCGACCGCACTGACCAAGGACAAGGAGCAAGTATGGCTTTGCCAATTTTTGCAAAATATATGCAAAAAGTATATGCCGATAAATCGATAAAATTAACGCAAGGAGATTTTGAAAAGCCATCGAAAAAAATTGACATTGAAATGGATTGTAGTAAATACAACAAAGAATTAGAAAGTGGAAAAGAAGATTTTAATACAGAAGAAAATTAATTAAGAGCCCCTCTCTTCATCTCTCCCCAAAGGGGAGAGGCAAAAATTGAGAGACATAAAAAATAAATTTACAATGAATAAAACAGTAAAAAATGCAGATGAAGCCATTAAAGATATTACAGATAATGTAACGATAATGCTTGGTGGCTTTGGATTATGTGGTATTCCTGAAAATTCAATTGCCGCATTGGTAAAAAAAGGAGTGAAAGGATTAACGTGTATTTCAAACAATGCAGGAGTTGATGATTTTGGAATTGGCTTGATGCTAAAAACACGTCAAGTAAAAAAAATGATTTCATCTTACGTTGGCGAAAATGCAGAATTTGAACGTCAATTATTAAGTGGTGAATTAGAAGTAGAATTAATTCCGCAAGGAACATTAGCAACTCGCTGTTTGGCTGCAGGATACGGAATGCCAGCAATATATACTCCTGCAGGAGTGGGAACAGAAGTAGCCATTGGAAAAGAAACACGCAAATTTTTAGTTGATGGTGCAGAAAAAGAATTTTTAATGGAAATGGCTTTTGATGCAGACTTTGCAATTGTAAAAGCATGGAAAGGAGACCCACATGGAAATTTAATTTTTAGAGAAACAGCTCGAAATTTTAATCCGATGATGGCAATGGCAGGAAAAATAACTATTGCTGAGGTAGAAGAATTAGTTCCAGCTGGAGAATTAAATCCTGACCAGATTCACACACCAGGAATTTATGTACACCGAATTTTTCAAGGAGCGAATTATGAAAAAAGAATTGAACAAAGAACAGTAAGGAAAAGAATTTGAAAATTTGTTAATTTGAAAATGTAGCTTTATGCAAAATGATAAACCAAATATTATTGTTGAGAAAACGGTTGAGTTCGCACTTTCAATAATTGAATTTGCAGAGGAGTTAGAAGTGAAAAGAAAATTTGTAATTGCAAATCAAATTTTAAAATCGGGAACATCAATTGGTGCAAATGTTCGCGAAGCTCAAAATGCAGAGAGCAAAGCAGATTTTATTCACAAAATGAAAATAGCAGCGAAAGAAGCAGATGAAACGGAATATTGGCTATTGTTGTGTGAAAGGTCAAAAAATTATCCAGATTGTAAAGAACTTCAAAAAAAGATAAATGATATTATTAAAATACTTTCAAAAATAATTGCATCATCAAAACAAAAAAATTGAAAGTCTGAAAATGGATTAATTAGAAACACCCATTTTCAAATATTCAAATTACAAAATTTTCAAATTAATATGTTAGACAAAATTGGAATAGCGAAACGTATCGCAAGAGAAATTAAAGATGGTTATTATGTAAACCTTGGAATTGGCATTCCTACATTGGTAGCTAATTATATTCCCAAAGGAATGAATGTGGTTCTTCAATCCGAAAACGGATTGCTTGGAATGGGACCATTTCCATTTGAAGGAGAAGAAGATGCCGATTTAATAAATGCTGGAAAGCAAACAATAACAACAGTTGCAGGTTCTGCCTTTTTTGATTCTGCCATGAGTTTTGGAATGATTCGTTCACGCAAAGTAGATTTAACAATACTTGGAGCAATGGAAGTTGCAGATAATGGAGATATTGCAAACTGGAAAATTCCAGGCAAAATGGTGAAAGGAATGGGAGGAGCAATGGATTTAGTAGCCTCTGCAAAAAATATAATTGTTGCGATGCAACACGTAAACAAAGCAGGAGAATCAAAGCTTTTAACAAAATGTGATTTACCTTTAACAGGAATTCATTGTGTTAAAAAAATTGTAACAGAGCTTGCAGTGTTAGATATAACTCCGCAAGGGTTTAAACTTTTAGAACGCGCGCCAGGCGTGAGTGTTGAACAAATAAAAAATGCAACTTTAGGAAAATTAGTTATTGAAGGTGAGATACCAGAAATGATAATTGATTAAAAAAAATCACATAGAATCAACCACAAACACCAAAAGCAAATTTGCACGAAATGCATGTTTTGTTTTTGGTGTTTTTATTTTTTTGTATTCTGCCACTCGTGCATACATGCTGTCAATCACGTGGGACGAAGCATATAGCTATTTAGAGTTTGTAAGAAAAAAAATATTTTGGATTGATACGTTTAATGCGATGTCGGCAAATAATCATTTATTAAATACATTTTTATGTTTTTATTTTACAAAATGGTTTGGAGTAAATGAATTTGTATTGCGCTTCCCATCGCTTATTGCACATATTTTGTTTTTAATTTTTTCAGCAAAATTGGTTTTAAATTTTGA
>JAYTXX010000029.1:0-55161 GCA_043742725.1 Bacteroidota bacterium
CTTTCTGACATTGCCGACCCAGTAAAAATATGGCGATTAATATCACCTGTTGGGTATCCTGTGATGCCCATTGTTGGTAATGCAGCAATTGCATCGCCATCTGCTGTTCTAAAATCTGGTTCAGAACCACTTGGTGTTGCATATCCTCCAGTGTGAATATTCACAGGGAAAAATTTTCCTGGGTTTGCATCCATAATTTGTTGAGCAATTTTGTGCCCATCTGGACAGTATTGACAGTGAATTCCCGTAAACTCTTCAAGAATTGCTTTTTTGTTTGAAACAGCTGTACTTACAGGCAATTGAGCGCTAGCAGTAAGAGCCGCAAAAACAGAAACAGATAAAGTAACTAATTTTTTCATGTTTAATTTGGTTTAGATTTAATTTAATAAATTTTTTTAGGCAACACGAATTTAACAAACATATATCACAAAAACAAAATAAATTTTTGTGTTATTCATTAAATTTATTTTTCAAATGTATGAGTGCCTTGCGCTGAACTCAAACTTATTTGATTTTATAATTAGTATTTGAAAGAACATTTTTTATAAAGTATTCACAAAAATCAATACATTTGGAGCAATATAAATTTAGTTTTCGATGAAAGCATCTGATAATCTATTTAAGCTCATTAAATCGCTAAACAAGTCTGAAAAAGGCTATTTTAAAAAACATGCAAATTTTCACGTTCGAAACGAACAAAACAATTATACCCTAATTTTTGATGCTATTGACAAACAAACCGAATACAATGAAAAAAAACTTCTTCAAAAATTTAAGAAGCAACAGTTTGTAAATCAATTTTCGGTAGCAAAAAATTATTTATACGATATGGTTCTAGAAAGCTTGGAAGCATATCACAAAAATTCTACAACAGAAATCCGAAGCCTCTTGAACCGCATTGAAATACTTGTAGATAAAGGATTACACAGCCAAGCAAAAAAACTTTTAAAAAAAACAAAAGAAATGGCGGTGCGTTTTGAAAAGCTAACTTATATTCCTGAAATAAATTTGATGGAACAAAGTATTTATAGAATGCAATACAATGTTGGTTCAATAAAAGATAATTCAGACAATTTGATTGAGGAAATTGAACAAAGTGCTATGCAAATAAAAAATTTAGCAGAATATGAAAATTTGAAAAATCGCTTATATGTGCAACGTATGGAAATGGGCGTTTTGAGAAATGAAAAAGAATTTAAAAGCTACGATTGGTTTTTAAAAACAACATTGCTAAAAAACGAAAAACAAGCACTATCAATAAATGCAAAAATACTTTATTACGAACTTTATGCAAGCTATTATAATTATATTGAAGACTCAAAAATGTGCTACGAATTTTCATCAAAATTAATTGCATTGATTGAAGCATATCCACAAGTGATAGAAACGAATGTAAATTTTCCAACACTTTTCTTATACCGACACAGTATCCAGTGCTATAACATTGGAAAGTACCACGAGGCGCTGGAATATATTTCTAAAATGGAAATTTTAAAACCAAAAAGCGAAATTCAAAAACTTAATCTTTTGCTGAAAGCATATAACACCAAATTAAATGTTTATTTCAAAATGGGAAACATGAAAAAATGTCTTCAGCTAATTCCACAAGTAGAAACATTGCTTGAAAAAAAGCAAGATTCAGATAAGCACTTAAAAGAAATTGTTTATTGGCAAGTTACTTCATTGTTAATGATTGCCGAAGAATATAAGCAAGCATTGAAATGGCTTGTGAAAGCCAATATTGCCGAAAATTATACTATTAGACAAGATTTGGAATGTATTGGTCGTATTATGGAAATTGTATTGCATTATGAACTCGAAAAGTTTGATATAATGGAATCTCGAATTAAATCAACGTATCGTTTTTTAGCAAACAAACAAAAACTTTATCGGCTTGAAAAAATAATATTAATTTCTATCCGAAAACTCATAAACGTAAATTCAAAAGAAGAATCTTTACGGTTTTTTAAAAATTTGAAAAAAGAATTGGAGCCAATAGTGAAAGATCCTTTGGAAGAAAAATTTTTAATGTATTTTGATATAATGTCTTGGTTGGAAAGCAAAATAGAAAAGAAAAAGTTTTCGGAAATAGTAAAAGGAAAATTAAAACCCATAAGTATTTAACTTCATCAAATACTAATAATAAAGTAACAAACATTTTTATTAAATAAAAGAAATTGTAAATTTGTGAGTAGAATATATCTTATAAAAATAAAAAACATGAAAAAAACTTTTACTTTAATTTGTCTTGTTGCTATTGCCAAATTTGGATTCTCACAAAGTTTACAATTTTGGGATAACACAAATGCTATTGATGTTACAGACGATACCGTTTTAATTCCAGTTCAAGCAAACCAAGGATTTGTAAACGAGTTGGCACTTAAAAACACAACCTCTGATACCATCAACTACCAAATGAACAGAACAATTCTTAACCCACCACTTCCTGCGGGATGTGATGTTTATTTTTGTTCGGGAACGCAATGTTACAATGCTTACACCTCCACTTTTTGGGATCCAAGTATTGCAAACCCAAACGACACCGGAGGATTTATAGGTGCAAATGCTAGTTTACCTTCTGGACAAGGAACTTATGGATTGTCTGCCCATTTCGACCTTTCAAGCATTTGTTCCGATGTTTACGTTTTATATAAAGTATATAATAGATGGGTTGCAAGCGACTCTTCAAGAGTTACGCTACACTATAGTTGCACAACGGGAATAAATGACCACACAAGCAGTTTTGGATTTGTTTCTGATGCTTTTCCAAATCCATCAAGTAATTTAATTTATATTAAATATGAGTTAAATGTTATTCCTGAAAAAATAATTTTTTCTGATGTTTTAGGAAAAGTTGTGAAGGAAAATATTATTAATGACAAACAAGGAACTGCAAAAATAAATATTTCAGACTTGAACGATGGCTTGTATTTTTATTCATTTGTTTCAGAAAATAAAGTTATTGTAACTAAAAAATTAATTGTTAGCAACAAATAAAAAGCATTGTCACAAATAAAAAAAGCACCTAAAATTAGGTGCTTTTTTTTATTTGTTTTTTGTGATATGTCTGTCTCTGTTTTTACATAAATGGGTTCGCTCCACTATCATCGGAAGATCGCCCTCTTGTTAGGTTAATTGCGCCTTTTTGTTCATACTTTTTGCCATCCAATCCTTGTGCGGTAATTATATAAAAATACTCTCCTTCTGGAGCTTTTTTTCCAGCTTTGGTTGTTCCATCCCAATGCCCATCTTTTCCTTCCCAGTCATAAATTACATTTCCTTTTTTATCAAAAATAATGGCATTCATTTTCACAATATTTTTACTTTGAAAAACAAAAATATCATTTACTCCATCTCCATTTGGAGAAAATTCTCTTGGAATAGATGCAATAGAAGAATTTCCTGTTACTTCAACTTTTATTTTGTCTGTTGATGTTTTTCCGTTTTCATCAGTAGAAATTAAAGTAACCGTATATGTTCCTGGCTTTTCAAAAATATGAACCAAACTTCTTTCTGTGTTTCCTGTTTTGCCATCACTATAAATCCATTTATTTGTTTTTCCAATCCCTGTGTTAGATAAATTTACTATCAAAGGTACCGAACCGCCAATTGGGCTAGCCGAAATGGTGGCAATTGGCTTGTCGCTCAAAGAACTAATAACAGAGTTAATTTTTTTCTGATCTTTCTTTATTAACTCTACTGTATTTTCTGTTGTTTCAACTTTTTGTGTTTCGGAAGTTGTTTTTAATTCTGAAACGCTATCATCTTCTTTTGAAACAACTGTGGGCTCTTTTTTTGTTTCAGAAAAAGATGTCTTTGTTGCTTCTTTGGTTGTGTTTTCATTTTTTGAGGAATTCCAATTCATTACTACCACAGTACCCACAACTGCAACAGCAGATGAGGCAACAGTAATAATAGTGTTAACTCCAATTTTATTAATTAGCAATTTGCCAAAAAGCCCCAAACCAGCACCTTTCATTGCTGTTTGTATGTTTGACCAAGTGCTCGACTTAACGTCTGCTTCAAATTTTTCAAATGTTTTTTTGAAAACGTCTTCTATGTTATTTTTTTCACTCATAATATTTTATTCTATACGAATTTGCTTTTGTAAATGTACTTTTGCTCTTGAATATTGTGATTTTGATGTCCCCTCTGAAATATTCAACATTTCTCCAATTTCTTTATGCGAATATCCTTCAATTGCATATAAGTTAAAAACTGTTTTAAATCCTAATGGCAAATTTTGAATTACTTTCAATAAATCTTTTGCCGCAAATGTATCGTTCAAATAGTTTGTAGAAGGAATCATATATTCTACACTTTCTAATTCTACATTTAATTTTAATTTTTTATTTTTTCTAATATTGGTCAATGCCATATTAACCATTATTTTTCTAATCCAACCTTCCAAAGAACCAGTACCTTTATATGCTTCAATGTTTTTAAAAACATTCACAAAACCATTTTGTAAAACATCTTCCGCCTCTTCTTGATTGTCGCAATAACGTAAACAAACACCCATCATCTTCCGCGAAAACCTTTCAAATAACTCACGTTGAGCAATTGCATTTTTGTTTATGCAACCCATTACAATTTGCTCATCTGTCATTTTGTTTTCCATTGGTTAGATGCAAAGTTGAAACATTTGGTTGCATTAACAAAACTTTTTTGAGATTTTATTAACAAATCCTTTCTTTTACCAATAAACAATAGCACTTTTGATGAACTATGACAAAAAGGTTTAAAAGCAAAAAGGAAGGAAAGAAAAAAAGTTATTTTTTCGAAGAAATATTACGTGTGTTATCAAAATCGTCAAGCAAAGCACTTAACTACAAACAAATTGCTGCCGAACTAAATGTTACAGACCACTCGCAACGGTTATTAATAAACAACATATTGCTTGAGCTAAAAGCAAGCGATGCTGTTTCGGAACCCGAACGAGGAAAATTTAAAATCAAAAACACCGATGTTTTTATCACAGGAAAGGTGGATATGACTGGTTCTGGGAACGCTTATGTGGTTTCAGAAGAATTGGAAAACGATGTTCTTATCATTGCTAAAAAAACAGCAACTGCCATGCATGGCGATTTGGTTAAAGTAAAACTTTATCAAAAACGAAACGGAAAACAAGAAGGAGAAATTGTTGAAATAATTGAACGTGCTAAATCCGAATTTGTTGGAACCATACAACTCTCTCCACGCTTTGCTTTTTTGGTGCCAAGCAACAACCGAATGAATGTGGACATTTACATTCCTCTTGAAAAATTAAATGGCGCAAAAAATGGACAAAAAGCAATTGCAAAAATTACTCAATATCCCAAAAATGGCGTCAATCCTATTGGAGAAATTATAGAAGTGCTTGGAAATGCAGGAGAAAACAATACCGAAATGCATGCCATACTTGCCGAATACGGCTTGCCATATCATTTTCCAAAAGATGTTGAGCGTGCGGCAGATTTAATTCCAATTGAAATTACGAAAGATGAAATTGCCAAAAGGCGTGATTTCAGAGAAATTACAACTTTTACAATTGACCCGGTAGATGCAAAAGATTTTGATGATGCGCTTTCTATTCAAAAATTAAAAAATGGAAATTGGGAAATTGGCGTTCACATTGCCGATGTGAGTCATTATGTAAAACCCGAATCAATGATTGATAAAGAAGGTTTTTCTCGTGCAACTTCTGTTTACCTTGTGGATAGAGTTGTTCCAATGCTTCCCGAAGTTTTATCAAACAATGTTTGCTCCTTACGACCGAATGAAGAAAAACTATGTTTCTCTGCTGTGTTTGAAATGACAGATGATGCAGAGGTGCTTAACGAATGGTTTGGGCGCACAATTATTAATTCCGACAGACGATTTACGTATGAAGAAGCGCAAGAAATTATTGAAACCGAAAAAGGTGATTTTAAAAATGAGGTTCTAACACTCAATCGTTTGGCAAAAATTTTAAGAGCAAATCGTTTTAAAAAAGGAAGCATTGCTTTTGAAAAAATGGAAGTGAAATTTCATTTAGATGAAGTTGGAAATCCAACAGGTGTGTATTTTAAAATTGCAAAAGATTCCAATCAATTGATTGAAGATTTTATGTTGTTGGCAAATCGTAAAGTAGCTGAATTTATAGGCAACCAAAAAGAAAAAAAGGAAGCTACTCAACAATTAAAAGAAAAAGGAAAAAGAGATTTTGTATATCGTGTTCACGACAAACCAAACCCTGATAAACTTGCCAGTTTTGCAGAGTTTGTTGGAAAATTTGGATATAAATTAAATATACAAAACGAAAAAACAGTTGCCAATTCTATGAATAATTTACTGAAAGAAGTAAACGAAAAAAAAGAAGCTGGAGTAATTGAGTTGCTTGCTATACGAACAATGGCAAAAGCCGTTTACACCACAAAAAATATTGGGCATTATGGATTGGGTTTTGAATACTACACCCATTTTACTTCGCCCATTCGCAGATATCCAGATGTGATGGTTCATCGTTTGTTGCAACATTATTTAGATGGTGGAAAAAGCCCCGATGTTGAAAAATTAGAAGAGCAATGCAAACATTCATCAGACATGGAAAAACTTGCGGCTGATGCAGAGCGCTCATCTATTAAATATAAACAAGTGCAATTTTTACAAGATAAAATAGGACAAGAATTTGATGGAAAAATTTCGGGAGTTACCGAGTGGGGAATATTTGTGGAAATTACAGAGAATCACTGCGAAGGAATGATTCGTTTGCGTGATTTACAAGATGACAATTACTTTTTTGATGAAGACAACTATTGTTTGCGCGGTCGAAAATATGGAAAAGTACTTACGCTTGGCGATGAAGTGCGCATTGAAGTAAAACGTGCTGATTTAGTAAAAAAACAATTGGATTTTATTTTGATTGAAACAATTGATAAGTCTGAAAAAAACAAATCCACATCAAAAAAAGAAGAAACAAAAATTTCTCCTAAATCGAGTAAAATTAACAACATGAAAAATTCAAAAAATAATTCTTCAAATAAAAATATTGATGAAGAGTGGGGATTTGAAATTTAATAATTTTCTATCCCATTCCTGGAGCCATACGATGTGTAGCTCTTTTACGTTTCATGTGGTCGCGTTTATTGCCACAAGCTGGTTTAGGACCGCATCCTGTTTCTGAAAGTATGACAAGCGCTGATACGGCAAATGCAATAAAGCTAATTTTTGTTAATCGAGGAAATAATTTTTTCATAATTAAATTAAATTTAATCGTTTCGCCAAATCATCTTTGTACGAGCCGCCAATTGGAATTGTTTTTTTATCGTTTTCTAAAATTAAATTTGGTTGTTCAATTGCCACAATTTTATCAACTCGAACAATGAACGAACGGTGTACACGAATAAAATCATTTGATGGCAATTTTTTTTCAATGTCTTTCATTGTAGAATGAATAGTATAACGCGCATTAATTGTATTGATTACAACATAATCTTTCAATGCTTCTACATAAAAAATATCTTCTGTTTTTACTTTTACCAAGCGTGAATTTGATTTTACAAAAAGTACATCTTTTGATTCTTTGTTTTCAACTATTGAATATAAAAAATCACGCTCTTTTTTTACATCTGTTTCTTTTCCATGCTTGTAAATAGCTATCTCTATTGATGTGTGTAAATCTATTTCTTTGAATGGTTTAATAATGTATCCATACGGTTCTGAAATTTTTGCCTTTGTCAATGTGCTTTCGTCTGCATAGGCTGTGAGGTAAATAATTGGAATATTCCATTTTTCACGAATGTGTGTAGCTGCTTCTATTCCACTCATATCGCCTTTTAGCATTATATCCATCAATACCAAGTCGGGTTTTGTTTCTTCGGCAACATTTATTGCATCTTGCCCTGTTGAACAAACTCCAACAACGGTGTATCCAAGTTTTTTCAAACTTTGTTGAATGTCTTTAGCAACTATGCTTTCGTCTTCAACTATTAGTATGTTTGTTTTTGACATTATATTCTGGTTTTAGCTTGGTTTTTATTAAACGATATTAAATACATTGTTCCATTTTTTGTATCAATATCAATGATTCCGTTTAGTTGTTCTATTAAGGTTATTACTAACTGCAAACCCAACGATTCTGTGTTTTTAAAATCTATTTTCTCGGACAAACCCACACCGTTATCGCCAATTTTCAAAAACAACTTCTGTCCCTCTTCTTGCATTTTCACGGAAATAATATCTTTTTCTGATTTAGTAACAAAAGCATATTTCAATGCATTTGATATTATTTCGTTGATGATTAATCCACACGGAATTGCAAGGTCTAAATTAAGAAAAACATTTTGAATATCTAAATTTAATTTTACGTTGTGATTAAAACTTGAATACGAATGAATTAGGTTTTGGCAAAGATTAATAACATATTCGGAGAAGTTAATGCTTGAAAAATCTTTCGTTTGATAAAGGCTTTCGTGAATAAAAGCCATTGATTTAATTCTATTTTGACTTTCTCTTAAAATTCCAAGCGTTGCCTCATCTTTCACATAAGAAGATTGAAGATTAAGAATACTTGAAATCACTTGTAAATTGTTTTTTACACGATGATGAACTTCTTTTAATAGTATTTCTTTTTCTTTCAACGATTGATTTATTTTTTCTTCTGCCAACTTTTTTTCTGTAATATCATGTGCTATTCCCGATATTTCAATCACCTTTCCTGTTGAATCAACTATTGGATTTAAAAATATTTCTCGCCACACCACTTCATCGTTTTTGTCCACTAATTTTGTTTCAAAATGTTGTGCTTCTCCTGCCAAAGATGCATCGTATTTTTTTTGCCAAAAACTATTATAGTCTTCCGTGCTTACCATTTTTCCTGCATTCATTTGCAAACCTATGTGCACATCGGTATTGTAATGCCGTTTATGAAATTTTTCAAAATTTGTGTTGTACGATGTTACTTTAATATTTCTATCTAATGTCCAAATAATGTGTGAACTGCTTTCAAAAACAGTTTTAAGTTTTGCTGATTGTGAATGCAATTTTTCTTCTGCTTTTCGTTGCTCTGTAATATCTTCGTAAACCGAAACAAAGTAAAGTGGCTTTCCTTCCAAGTCTTTAATCAACGAAATGGTAATGTTTGCAATAACAATTTTTTTATCCTTTCGAATATATCTTTTTATTGTTGTTAATTTTTCTATGTTTTTCTCTATAATAAATTCTCTACCTGGTAGTTTTTCGTGATCTTCGGAATGGGTAATTTCTTCTGTTGTTTTTTGCAACAATTCCTCCTTTGAATAACCCATTATATCACACAAACGATCGTTTACTTGCAAATATTTTCCATCCAAATTAACCTGTGCAATTCCAATATATGCTTGATTATATATAGCTTTATATCTTTCTTCGCTTTGCTTTATTTCTTTCGTAATTTGATGGCTAATGGTTACATCCCTAAAAATTCCTCGTGTAGAAATTATTTTTCCTTGTTCAACTTTACTATTTACATTCCCTTCGCAAGTTACCGCCCTTCCATCTTTTGCTTTAAATGTTATTTCAATACTTTCTGTTTTTTCGCCTTTCAAAATTCGCGAGAAAAGCCCGAGACAATGCTCTAAACTATCTGGATGAATAAAATCAAAAATCAAATGATTGTTTATTTCTTCGTCAGAATATCCAAGTACTTTTTTCCAAGCAGTGTTCACATACACTATTTTTCCGTCAGCACCAACGCTTTGAATAAGGTCGGTAGCATTTTCAAATAAATCGCGGTATTTTTCTTCGCTATTTCTTAATATTTGTTCTGCCTTTTTTAGTTCTGAAATATCACGGGAAATACCCATTGAACCTATTATTTCTCCTTGTTCGTTTTTTAATACCGCTGCTGTCAAATAAGTTAAAAATGTTTGCCCATTTTTTTTGACATTAATTATTTCTCCACTGTAAACTCCGTTTTCGAGCAGCTGTTTGTTAATTCCTTTTGATTTGTTTGCACTGTCTGCATATAATATACCTGAATGTTTGCCAATAATTTCCTGTTGAGTGTATCCAAATGTTTTTTGTGCTGCTAAATTAAATTCTGTTACATATCCATTTTTATCCGAAGCACAAATCATATCCAACGAACTTTCTATAATGTTTTTTATATAGTTCTCCGATTCTGTTAGCTTTATTTGCGCTACTTTTCTTTTCGTAATTTCTTGTTCCAAAAGTTCATTTGTTTCTTCTGCAACTTGAGCTCTTAATTGTTCCTTTATTAATTTTTTTTCAGTTGATAAATCATGAATAATAACTTGTATTGCTTCTTGATTATTATAATTTATTAAATTGGGATTTGTTTCTACTTCAACAATGTTGCCCTTTAGTGTTTTAACTTCCATTGTTGTTTTGTTCGGGTTTTTTCCCAACTTAACTTGTTGTATCCGCTCTTTGCATAGTTTATGAAAGTGCGGAAGCACAAAATCGAACAAATTATAACCAACAACACTTTTTACTTTTTGTGCTTCAAATATTTTTGCAACACTTTCATTTGCATAAACAATTTTTCCATCTATATGAATTAACACGCCATCGGGCGATTCCTCTACTAAATTTTTATAATTTTCTCGACTTTGTTTTAGTTCTAATTCATACTTTTTCTTGTCGTTAATATCTGCTATAAAACCCTCTAAATATAACAACTTTCCATTTTCATCAAAAACACCTTGTCCTTTTTCCCACACCCATTTTATTTCGTTTTTGGAATTGATGATTCTATATTCTACTTCAAATATTTTTTTTGCTTTTATTGCTTCTTCTATTTTGTCGTTTCCTCTGTCTTCGGGATGTATAATATCATTAAATGGAATTTTTTTATTATTAATTAAATCTTGTGGACTGTATCCCGTAAGTTTAAAAAATCCATTACTTAAAAATAACATCGTAAGGTTTTTATCTAACTTACAACGATAGGCAATACCTGGAAAATTATTTATTAAAACCGAAAAATTGTTTTCACTTTCTTTTAATTTTTCTTCCGCACTTTTATATGCTGAAATATCGCGAATGGCTGTAACCCTTGCCAATTGTCCTTTATAAAAAAACTTATTGCCAGAAATTTCTGCCCAAAATTCTTTTTTCCCTTTTTTAAGCATTTTTATCTGATAGGGATTGGGGTCTTCTTTTTTTACTTTTTCGGCAACAATTGCACGAAAATCGGGATGAACAAAATCAAAAATTGGTCTTCCTACAATTTCTTTTTCGGAGTATTCAAATGTTTTGCAAGTTGCTTTATTTACTTCAACCACTTTTCCGTTTTGGTGTATCGCTATTCCTTCAAAAGCTGAATCCGAAAGGTTTTTAAATTTTTCTTCACTTAAGCGTAAGGCATTTTCGGTGTTTACCTTTTGAGTAGAATTTACAATATAAATAACTACAGCTATCGTTTTGTTTTTTTCTTTTATTGGAGTTGCTTTGCAAGAATAGTATGCCCACTCATTGTTGTTGTCCAGAGCTTTTGTTTCATACTTTTTTGTTATCCCAGTTTTAAAAACAGAGTTAATAATTTTTCGAACTCGCAGTTGTTCTTCTTTCGCAAAAAACCCAGAAGCAGGTGTTCCTATTACATTTTCTTTTTTAAATCCTTTTGCAACTTTGTTGATATCTATAATAGTTCCTTTTTTATCAACAACTATAATCACATTTTCTGAATGTTTAAAAAACGATTCCCATTTAGAATCCTTTTCAAGCAATGTATTCGAGATTTTTTGCGATACTGTTTTTTTGTTTTTTTCGAGCAACAAAATTTTGCGCTGAAGTTTTTTTACTTCCGCTTCCAATTGCATTTTTGTTTTTTTTGAATTGCTCATCAACAATTATTTTTATTTTAAACTTGGCTCTGATGTTGGTGTTTCTGGCTCTACTTTTATTCCATCGAAACGAATTTCAATATCATTTTTAAATAAAATGGTTAAAAACAAGTAGCCCGATTCATCATAAAATTTCCATTCCCCCTCTTTTGTTCCTCCTGCATATTTTCCTGTTTGTTTTACTTTTCCATTTGGATAATAAAATGTTTGCTCGCCATCAGGAACACCATCAATAAATTTTCCTACATAACGTAATTTGCCTGTGCTTGTATAATAATGTTTCCATTCGCCATCTCGCCTATCGGCTTTGTAATTGCCTTTTTCCAAATAGTCGGGCATTTCCAACATCCACTCGCCTTCTTTAAGTCCATCAATAAATTCACCTTTTGTAATTACTTTTCCGCTATCGCCATATTCGGTCATTGTTCCATCTTGCAAATTGTTTCTATAATTTTCTTCACGCAAAATAGTTCCTGTTTCGTAATACCATTTCCAAGCTCCTTGCGCTTTTCCTTTTTTATCGTATTTGCCTTTCTGTTCAATCTTTCCGTTCGGATGATAAAATACCCACTCGCCAATTCTTTTTCCATTCACATATTCTCCTTGCGATTTTATTTGTCCATTCGGATGATATTCTTTCCAAGGTCCTTGTTGTCTTCCTGCTGTATCCAAAATTCCTTCACCTGTTAAAACTCCATCTGCATACATTTTTGCGGCAATTACTTTTCCTTCAGGAGAAAATTCTCTGTGAATTCCTTCTGCAACTCCATCTTTGTAAGTACCTGTTGTTTTCACTATTCCACCTTCGTAATACTCTGTGCGCACATCAATTTTTGCAAGTTCTGGTGCATTGTTTTGAATTACGCCATTTACATATTTGGTAGTATTCACAAGGCTTCCTTTGGGAGAATATTCTTTGAAATAACCATTTATTTTATCATCGCTATATGTTGCTTCGTTTTTTATAACACCCGTTGGATAAAACTCTTTCCAAGTTCCTTGTTTAAGTTTGTTAGCGTCTCTACGATTAATTTTTTCTTCGCGTTGCACAAAACCCATTTTGTATTGTGTAAATGTGATGATGGTACTATCGGGTGCAAACTCAAGTCCTGCGCCATCTTCCCTCCCATTCAAAAATGGAATGGTTTGTTTCACTTTTCCATCTTTGTAGTAAACAATGGTGTTTCCTTGCTTCACATCATTTTCATAATTTTCGGCAGTAATTAAAAAACCATCTTTTGTATCGTATGTTTTTTTCAATCCATTTTTTTTGCCTTGTTTGTAATTAAATTCAAAAGCAAGTTTCCCTACTTCATTATAAAATTTCCAAACACTATCCAATTGAAAAATTTTTCTGTTTCCTTCCGATTTTATAATTCCTGTTTGCGAATAGGTTTTCCAATATCCATCAGGTTTTCCATCACGCATCATTCCTTCGCTAGAAACTTTTCCGTTTTCGTAATAAAATTTATTGTAACCATTCGGATTTGCTTCTTGATTTGTTTGTGCAAACAATGTAATGGGTAACAAGAAGAAAATTATTTTAATAATTTTTCGCATATCTATTTTCTTACTCACAAAGCTAAACATTTTTTAAGGTTTTTGTTTGTTTCTCAAAACAAAAACCACAACAATTGCCATACATATTAAAAATGGTTCTATCATTATTCGATGGCGCGTTTCCACATAAAATATTGCTTGAAACAAAGAAAGAAAAACAGGAAATGAAAAAATTAAAATTGATTTTTTGCGAAGCAGAAAAACAAATAGCAAACTTAAAATAAAAATTATCGAATAAATTATTTCATAAACAGGAATCCATTTTTGTATTTGATTAGAATATTCTATTCCCAAGCCACTTCTAAACAGCCAAAAGTTTTTTAGTTTAATAAAATACATCTTCACAACTACTAAAAAATTATTGGAACATTCTTGTAAATATTTTTTTTTGAAGTAGTCCGATTGCTCTATTGGCTTTAGTTTTGCTATTTGTTGCCATTCGCTTTCAGGCAAAAGGTTGTAATAATTTTTTTGGTTTTCAATTGCTGTTGTGCCTTCTGTTTTTTCTTGTACGCCTAACCATAAGTTCAATCCAACATCGGAATTGATTGAAATTTTTTGGTAAATAAAATAATTGCGCACAAGCCATGTGCTCATAACTAAAATAGAAATTGTAATTAAAAAAAATGTTCGCTTTAAAATTGTTGAAATTTTTTCTTTCCCAAATTGAAAAATTAAAAACGGTGCAATTACACTAAAATTAGTTGTTCTGCTCAATGTTGCAATTCCAAAAACAAATGCAAACAAAACAAAATTTCGTTTTGATTTTGTTTCAAAATATTTTGTCATACAAAACAAGGAAAGAAAAACCAAAAACAAATCCAATGAAAAGGGGTGAATATTTTTGAGTGCATAATAATTAATCAATGGGTGCAATACAATTGCCATTGACGATAAAAAAGCAATGAGTTGTTTTTGTTTTTCGGAAATGTTGATTTCCATTTTTGATAAAAACCACAAAAAAATAGGATAGCTCAAAACAACCGCTAATGCTTGAAAAAATAGATTTAAAACAATTCCTGCAAAAGGATGAATTCCAAAAATAGAATACACAAAAAATAAACAAATTGGATAAATTGGAAACTGACTATTAAAATTTGTTTGTCCGTTAAAATAATAACTCATTTCGTTTTTTTGAATCATATTCACAGCAATATTGTGAACTTCAAAAAGGTTAGTTTCCGTAATGTTTAGAAGAATAAATAATTTAAAAACAAACAAAATAATTGTAATTCCAAAAAGATATTTTGAATACGGAATATTTTGTGATTTCATTTTATAGAAATTATTTCCGTTTTATTTTTGTGATGAAAAAGAAGAAATAGCAATAATTTGAATTTTTCTTTCCAGCGCAGCCATTGGGTTGTAGATAGAATTTTTTGTATCGTAATAATCATCGCTCACATTTGGTCGGGCTTTTAATTCGCCAATGTCTTCATCAAAAAAAGTAATGCTTCCTTCGTTTTCATTCACATTATTTATATAATGCAAAAACACACCATTTTGATATTCTGAAAAATAATTTTTCAAACTTGAAATTCTTCGTTTTGCTAAATTAATATTGTAATCGGTTGATGCCAGCGGACTACAATATCCTTTTATTGTAATGGTTACTTTTTCTTTGTCTTTTACTACTTTCAAAAGCAACTTTGCAAATTGTTCAAGGTCTTGCATTCCTGCATTCACCGAGTCGTCAAACAAATTATCAATTTCATTTTTTGCTCTTTCAACATTATCTCCTTTGGCTCCTTTTGAATATTCTTTTTTATACTGTTCTCGCATTGCAGCATAATCTTCATACGTTTTTTTATAATTTTTTGTAGTGGTAATTGCCAATGTTTTTTTGTCGGGTTCATCGTTGTGAAAATACAATGTAAGCGGAACAAGTAATTTCATTTGCGTTACAAAAACCTTTGTACTATCAATTTTTTTAGGTGGTTCGTTTATTTTAGGAATATCAAATTTGTAAATATCATTGCAACAACTTTGTTTTTCTTCAAAATAAGAACCGATACGATTAGAAGAAAAAAATGCGGCATCTTTTTTTGAATTAATTGAAAAATAAATATCGTTATAATTACTATTTATAGGAACTCCCAAATTTTTGGGTTCGCCTAATTCATTGTTTTTATATTCACTTTTAAAAATATCAAAACCTCCCAAACCCTTGTGCCAAGTGGAACTAAAAAATAATTCTTGACATGGTTTGCAATAAAAAGGAGTAATGTCATCTTCTATTGTATTTACTTTTTTTCCTGCATTTGTAGGTTTTCCAAATGTTCCATCTTTATTTATTTTGCTGTACCAAATATCCATTTTGCCTTCTCCTCCTGCTCTGTTCGATGCAAAAAACAACACCTCTTCTTCTCCCAAAAAGCCTACTGCTGGCTGTGTATTGGTGCTTCCTTTTTGATTAATTTCTGAAGGTGATTTTTTTAGTTGTTCCCAGTGTCCGTTTTTATAATTTGAAAAATATATTTCGCACATAAATTCTTGTGCATTTTTTTGTTCACAACGCGTGATGTACACTTTTGTATAATCCGCATTGAATGCGGTGTTTGCATTGTGTATTCCTTTTTTGTTAAAAAGTGTATCCAATTCATTTGCTTTTTGCCACTTCAAACTATCTTGAATAGATGTGTAAATTTTATTGTAATTCACATTGTGTTTTTTGTCTTTGTCTTTTTTATCTCGCAACGAAGAAAAATACAAAAGGCTGTCCACCTCTATTGGCGCATATTCCGAAACTTTACTATTTACTGTACTATCTAAATGAATAATATTAATTGTTTTGTCGGGAGTAGCAATCAACAGTTGTGCGTAATCACAGGCGGCAGATTCTTGCTCTGCTTTTTTTACCAAATATGTGTTTTTGTTTTTCGCATTTTTCTTTATGTATTTATCAAATAATTTTTTTGCGTCCTTATATTGTCCTTTGTTTTTCTTGATTGTAGCCAACCAAAACGAACACTCGGGAAATAGTTTTCCTTGCGAATCTTTTTTAAAAACTTTGTTGTACCAACGATTTGCAATATCATAATCATAATTCAAACGACTTGCTTCGGCATATTTATATTGAATATTAATGTCTGATGAGTCCTGTAAAATTGCTTGATTGTAATATGCGGCTGCGCTAAAAAAATCATTGTTGGCAAATGATTTATCGCCATCTGTAATAAGTGTTTTCAGTTTTTGAGCTGATACAGAAGTGGAAAAAAACAAAAAACAAAAAACAAAAAACAAAATATTTTTTGCTTTATTAAAACGGTTTATTTTTTTTCTAATCTCAAAAATCATACGCTACATATAAATTGGACAAACACGTTTTTTCGCAATAAAAGGAACTGGTTTTTTAATAATATAAATCAACGAAATTTCAAATGCTCCATTGGAGTTGCTTGCCGCCATTAGTTTTGACGTGTTGATATCATAACTAATTCCAACTGTCATTTTTTTGTAATTCATATTTGCAACAATTATAAACGCATCTTTCAAGCGATAAAAAGCTCCTAATGAAAATGCAGTTTCCATTCCATCAATTGGTTTTAAATAATATTTTCCGAACAAGCCTAAAAGTGTTTCATGAAATTTTCCTTGTGTTTGATAAAGCACCGATGGCAACACATCTATCTGTGCAGAGACAGGAAATTGCGCTATTCCGCTAATGTTTGTTTTCACATCCAAACGAATATCGCTGTTGTTAAAAAACGATTGTTTGGGCATATTCAAATGTAAAAAAGAAATTCCCGCGTTAATTTTTGTTCTATTGTTTTTCCGCCACAAATAAGCCAATCCACCGCCAACATCAAAATAAGTAATTCGTGTTTTTGAATATGTTTCGCCACTTGCAATGGCTGGGTCATAATAATCTCCGTTGTATTGATTATCATAAGTAAGTGCACTTACATCAAAACTTCTGGTTGTTACACCTGGTTGTAACCCAATAGAAACAAAGTGTGTAGAGTCTTTGTTAAGTTTTTTTATATACGAACCCGAAACAAAAATTTGTGTAGTACTAAATCGCGAATCTCCTGCAACATCATTATTTACTATTAATCCAACAGATGGAACATCGTTTTCTAATTTTGTTTTTAAACGTGTATCTGCTGAAAGCGAAAATGTTTTATAGGGAACAGGTATGGTACTCCACTGACTTCTGTTGTTCAACACAAATCGCCAGTCGCCATTAAATAAGCCTGTTTGAGCAGGGTTTAAATTTTGTGGAGAAGAGTTGAATTGCGACAAATGAATGTCTTGTGCAAATGAGTATTCGCAAGAAAAAATTAAAAATAATATGTAAATTATTTTTTTCATTTATCGAATTATCGTTGTATTTCCTTTTTTGAAAATTTGATTTCCGTTATAACATTTTGCTTTCAAATACCAAGCAAATACTGCTGGGTCGGCTTTCATTCCATTATAAATTCCATCCCAACCTTTTTTAATGTCATTGGTTTCAAACACCATTTGTCCCCAACGATTATAAACTGCAAAATATAATTCCATAATACTATTGCTTCGCACATACAACACATCATTTTTTCCATCATCATTTGGTGTAAATGTGTTGGGCACAAAAACATCTCCTTCGTTGCATTCCATTGATATCACATAAATTGTTACGGTTACTATTTTCTGACAACCACCAGCACCAACAATTGAAAGTGTATAGGTTGTTGTTTTGGTTGGTGTTGCAATTGGATTAAAAGAATTCGGATTGTCCAATCCATCGGCTGGATTCCACAGCACCGTAAGTGTTGTGTCTGCTATTGCGTGTAGTGTTGTTGATTGTCCTTTTACAAGTGTGTCTTTATCAACTGTTGCGGACACAGAATAAACAACAGAACTAAAAACAAAAACAGTTGTAGTTAATGTTCTCACACAAGTATCCACTCCATTAACTGTTGTAATGTTTACCGTATAGGTTGTTGTTATTGATGGGTGGGCAATGGGGTTTGAAATATTACTTGCGTTTAAAGACGATGAAGGAATCCATTGATAAGCAATTCCGCCTGTTGCAAAAAGTTGCGCACCATCTGATTCTAAACAAATAGAATCAGATGGATTTACAGAAACATTTCCTAAATAATCTATTGGAAGTTGTGTTGTGTCCTTGCAGCCGTTTGCTGTAGATACAATTAAAGTTGCATCATAATTTCCTGCGGAAGCGTATGTATGACTGGGGTTTTGAAATGTTGATGTGTCGTTGTCGCCAAAATTCCAAAGCCAAGAAACTGGCGCAACTGCCGATGAATCATAAAACGCAACTTGATTAGAACAAGGTGTAGGAATAAAATTAAAGTCTGCAGTTATTGGCGGATAAACAGTTATGTATTGGTAAGCAGTATCTGCAACATTGCATCTCGAAGGATCGTTCACAAACAAACGAACAAGATATGTTCCTGGTGTTGTATATATTTTTGTTGGGTTGAGTTGTGTAGATATTGTATCGTTGTTTCCAAAGTCCCACAAATAACTTCCGCCTGTTGTGCTTTGATTTTGAAATGTTACAAGAAGTGGCGCACAACCTGAAATATTATTTACTGTAAAATTTGCTTGTGCCAATGGCACCTGAAAATCCATTTTAAAAACACCGTTGTTACAATTATCCTTTTGTGTATCCATATTTATTCCTGTAGGATATGGGTTTGAAGGGTCGTAAGGAATATAATTGGGCGATGTATAGGGCCAAGAACCTACTGTTACAGGAAAATCATCAAAACCACCACAACCAGCACAAACAGATTCGTATATAATTCCTTTTTTATCAAAGCGGCTTGTTCCGCCATCAACGTGCTCTTGGCTTTGTGCTCCACCAAAATAACTTGCATAGATAAGTGATGATGCATCTATTGAAAGAACAAACAAATAAAAATTATATCCATCGGGGTTTGTTGATTGGTAAGCATTTGAGGTAAGTGGCATTCCGATAGTTGGTGGTCCTGTAAGAATATTTCCACCCCAACCTGCAACATAAATATTTCCACAATAATCAACTAAAAATGCAGAAGGAGAAATATTTGGCTTTCCATTTCCGTTTCCAAAAACAGTTGAAAAAATTATAATTCCTAACGAATTATCAAACTTCGTAATAAATTGTCCACTGTTGGGATTGTTGTAAACACTTGTCGTTACAGGCATTGCCCCATCTGTTTGTCCAACCACAAAAACATTTTCATCTTTATCTAATTGCACAAAATAGGTTTGGTCATAAGTAGAGGTTCCCCAATAGGTTGCTTCTATAATGCTTGTTCCATCGTTTTTTACTTTTGCAATATAACCATCTGCTTTGCCACCATTATATGTTGTTTGAAAAGCCAATGGTGTTGTTGGAAAGTCCATGCTTCGTGTTCCTCCTGTTACATATACATTTAACGAATCGTCTAACGCAAGTGCATATCCAGCATCGTTGTCGCTTCCTCCCAAATAAGTGCTCCAAATAATTTGCGAAAAATCGCTGTTCAGTTTCATGACAACTGCGTCTTGTTTGCCACTAAATGTATTATCAAATCCATTTACAATAGGAAAGTTGCTCGACCGTGAAGAGCTTGATATATAAGCATTTCCATATTTATCTACATTTATTTCTCCGCGATATTGGTCACCATAATTAAATTGCAACGAATCGTATTGCGATTCATAAACAGGATAGGTTACAGATGTTACGGGGTCTGTAAAATTGAAAAGAAAAATACTATCGTTGTTGTAATTAACGCCATCATTAAGGCTTCCGCCAATGTAGGTAGAAGCCAAAAGTGCTGTTCCTGTGGAATTGAGTTTTGCTAAATAAATATCGGTGCCATCATAAAAATATGTTCCGTTTCTATAAAAGTACATTGGCACTCCTCCGTTAAATGTGTTGTCGTAAGCATTTGCTGTTGTTGGAAAATCGGTTGAACCCGTTGCACCATAAAGCAACAAATTGTTAGAAGCATCAACAACTAAACTTGTTACAATTTCAGTTCCTGTAAATCCTCCTATATATGTAGAATATTGCAAAAATATTCCAGACGAATCGTATTTAGTAATCACAACATCTGTTCTTCCATATTCGTAGGTAGAAGAGCCATTCCAAGTTACATCAAAAGCTCCTGCTGTTGTTGGATAACCAATTCCAAAAACGGTTCCTCCTGAATATAAATTTCCTTGTGCATCATAAGTTGCCGTCATTCCAAAATTGTCTGCCAATGAGCCCGATGAACATGCAAAAACCAAAACAGGGTCAATGATTAATTCTTTTGTTTTTTCATATCCTTTTGGAAAATTAAATCTTACAGTTGTGTTTTCTAAAACAAATTCGCAAGGTACTTGCACTCGTTTACCTTCAATCCATTGGTATGCAAATGGTCGTTGTTCCACCATTTCATTAATACTTGTTGTAAGTTTTAGCGCTCCTTTTTCAATTGAAATATTTTTTAATCGTTGATAAAAAAGTTTTATTTCATTGGTGTTTGCCATTGGCGCAACAATAAAATTATATTTCAAACTGTTTTGCATTCCTATTATTTGCAAATCAATTCCTTGATATAAATTTTTATAATTTACTTCTTTGTAATTTTTTACATTGCCCACCCATTTGTTTTTATCGTTTCCTAAAAAATAATTATTATAATCGTGTGTTGCTTGTTTGGCTGCTATTTCAACGGAAGGCAATGCATTTTCAAAAGTCATGCGAAATGCATGTGTACGAATTTTGAGTGAGCTTTCGTTTGTAGGTTTGTTGTTTCCAACGTGATTGTTTCTTACTGTTTCTTTATCATAAAAATTATAGGTAAAGCAATTTTTTTCGAGATATAATTCTCCTCCATCTAATTGGGCGCAAAATTTTATTTTTTTATCCCATTGATTTTTATTTTCAGTAAACTTTACTGTGTTTTGTGGTTCTGGAGTTTTTACATTTCCTGAAAAAGCCTTTACAAAAAGGGCAAACAAAAAAATGAACAGGAAATATTTTTTTGTTGGTTGGTTCACAATCGTGTTGAATAAAAAATTATTTATTATCAAATCAAAGTTACTTATTTTTTTATGCGAAACGAAACCTTTTGTGTTTTGTATTTGTTGTGGCTTTCAATTATTCTTTTTGTTCATTTAAACAAATGCTTGTTCATTACTTTATTTTTGAAAATACAAAAACCTGTTTTTGTTTTTATAGTTTTATCGAAACAAATTAAAATGTTCTGTATATGGTGAAAGAGAAAAAGATTTTCGTTCTTGATACTTCTGTTATTATTTACGACCACATGGCGGCAAAAAGTTTTAAAGAACACGATGTGGTAATTCCAATTACGGTTCTTGAGGAGCTTGATAATTTTAAAAAAGGAAACGACACCAAAAATTTTGCTGCTCGTGAATTTACAAGATACATTGATAAAATTTCGAAAGGAAATACATTACAAGACTGGATTAATATAAATGGAAAAGGTCATGGAATGATTAAAATTGAAATGAATCAACGCTCAAAAACTGATGCTGAAAAAGTTTTTGGAGAACACAAAGCCGACCATCGAATTTTAAACACTGCTCTTTATGTTTCGGAAAAATATCCAAAACGAAAAGTGGTGATGGTTACTAAAGATATCAATCTTCGCATTAAAGCAAAGTCATTAAGCTTAAATGCCGAAGATTATGAAACTGGGAAAATAAAAGATGTTAGTGAATTATATACTGGAAGAAGTGAAATGGAAAAAGTTTCTTCTGAAGTAATCAATGAAATTTATGAGAAAGGGTTTTGCAAACCAAGTGCTGTATTAAAAAAACAAAAACCACTTTCAAATCATTTTTATATTTTACGAAACGGTGCCAAATCGGTGCTGACATCTTATAGCGCAAGTAAAGACACTATTGAGCGCGTGAAAAAAGTAACAGCATTTGGTATCAATCCACAAAATGCAGAACAAGCTTTTGCATTGGATGCTATTCTTAATCCGGATATTAAATTGGTTTCGATACAAGGTGTGGCAGGAACAGGAAAAACATTGTTATCGCTTGCAGGAGCATTGGAGCAACGCAGAAATTTTCATCAAATATATTTGGCTCGTCCGGTGGTTCCGTTAAGCAACAAAGACATTGGTTATTTGCCTGGCGATATAAAATCAAAACTCAATCCTTACATGGAACCGTTGTGGGATAATTTGAAATACATTAAAAGTCAATTCAATGAAAAAGACCGTGAATTCAAGCAAATAAACGAAATGGTGGAAAATGAAAAGTTAGTTGTTTGTCCTTTGGCATACATTCGTGGACGAAGTTTATCCAATGTGTTTTTTATTGTGGATGAAGCGCAAAATTTAACACCACACGAAGTAAAAACAATTATTTCGAGAGCTGGAGAAAATACAAAAATGATTTTTACTGGAGATATTTATCAAATTGATACGCCTTATTTGGATACACAAAGTAATGGTTTGTCGTACTTGATTGATAAACTGAAAAATCAAGCATTGTATGCACACATTACACTTGAAAAAGGGGAACGCTCGGAATTAGCAAATCTTGCAAATTCGTTTTTGTAGAAATACGGATTGGGTTGTTTTGTTGTTAAAAGCAAACTGCTTATAAATAATTGTCGCTTGTAAGAACACCAACAACAGCGAGTAGCGCCTTGCAACATAAAATTAAAAAAACATTTGTTAAAAAAACAAAATGGCGAAGCCGCTTATTGTTTGGATAATACTCTTTGTGCTAACAGTGCTGTCAATACTGCTTTTTAGTAAAAAAGACATTGAAAAAATAACAGGCAAAAATGTAAAGGATAAAACAAACTCCTACAGACTTATAATAGTAACAAGTTTTTTTCTTTCAACCGTTTTAGCCTTAATAATAAAATATATTATGAAGTGGTAATTGGTTTCCCGCGCCCTAAGCTGACGGAAAAAAGCAAGATGCTTATAAATAAGTGTCGCTGGTGCTCACCAGCGACTGCGGGAAAAATTAATGCGATTTATCAAAGCATTATAGTAATATCCCATTCCTTTTATAAAAAATCAAGAAATGCTCGAACAGTAAACAAAGAAAATCTGTAAAACATGTAATTCTTTTGTAGAATCGTGTAACGCTGTAAGATTATAAGTGCTGTATCTTTGTATTGTACAAATTAATTAACAATTTAAATTTATAAAAAATGAAAAAAAATAAAATTTCAACATGGGTAGCTTTATCCTTTATTGCTTTATGTATAATATCTATAAATGCATGTGAAAAAAGCGGCAAGACTTCTACTTTGCAAGTAAGGCTAACCGATGGACCGACAAACTTACGAGAAGTTAATGTGGATATACAACAAGTAATGGTTAAATTTGACAATGATACTTCAAATTTAAACAATGGTTGGGTATCATTGCCTACTAACGCTAGAGTGTATAATTTACTTAGCCTTCAAAATGGTATTGATACAGTACTTGCTACAGGACCAATACAACAAGATGTAGTAAAACAAGTACGGTTTATATTAGGTTCTAATAATACTGTTATGGATACACTTGGTGTAGTCTATCCGCTTTCGATACCAAGTGGTAGCGAAAGTGGCCTCAAAATTAAAGTATCTAAAAAACTTAGTCTTACTTTAGAAACCTTAGTAATAGATTTTGATGCTGAATTATCTATTAAGCAGGAAACTGATGGTTACAAACTTCGTCCTGTTTTAAAAATCAAATAGTAAACAATTATTTAAATAAAAAAGCAACACTTCTTAAGGTGTTGCTTTTTTATTGCAAGATGCTTATGACATTGCACGAGCGACTGCGGGAAACACCTACTAAAATATACCAACACCAGCATACCACAAAATTGGATAAATAAAATTAATTCCAAACTGGTGTTTGAACAAATAACCAAATTGGTAACTTTTTTCTATCTTTGCAGAAGTATATAACAATACAACATGAACATATATAACAGAAGTAGTATTGTAGATTATTATAATAGGCATCCCGATTGTAAACAAACATTGGAAAAATGGTATAATGATGTTTTAACGAAGGAATGGAAAAAGCCAACTAATGTTATCGTAGATTTCAACAAAGCAAGAACAATAAAAAACAACAGAGCTATATTTGAAATTAATGGTAATGATTATAGACTGATAGTAGAATTAAATTATGAAAAGGGGTGGATTTTTATAAAGTTTATCGGCACTCACGCTGAATATGATAAGGTAGATGCTGAAACAATAGATTTGTATAGAAAGAAGAAAAAATAAGAGTGGAAAAGTGTAAAAAAAATCGGTAATGGAACTTAAAATTATTAAAACAAAAAAAGACTATCACGCAGCTTTAGAAAGATTTGAAGAACTATTTTCTGCAAAAAAAGGAACGAAAGATAGCAATGAAGCGGATGTTTTGGCTTTATTAATTCAAAACTATGAAGACAAACATTTTGTTATTGATGCTCCCAACCCAATAGAAGCTATAAAATACCGAATGGAGCAACAAGGTTTGACTAACCAAGATTTGGCTACTATACTGGGTTATAAAAGCAGAGTAAGTGATATTTTTCATAACACAAGAAAGCTGAATTTAAAAATGATTCGTAAGTTATATGAAACATTACACATTCCATTAGAAACTTTAATGAAGGAATATTAATTTTGTTGAACCGTAAAAAACAAGATGCTTATAAATAATTATCGTTGGTAAGAACACCAGCGACTGGAGTTGAAAACAATGAAAAAACTAAAAAAACCTATTCTTATTGGCATTACCATCATCATCGTTTTTGTGGTATTGGTAATTGCCTTCGTTTCTCCCATCACCAAATATCTTGTTGAAAAATATGATGTGAAAATTCTTGGTAGAGAAATTACATCGGACTGGATGTATGTAAATCCTTTTACTGGCTATGTTCATATAGGCAACCTTAAAATATACGAAGAGAAAAGTGATAGTATATTTGTTTCAGCCCAAAGTGTGAGCGCAAATTTCACAACAAGCAAACTGTTTTCGAAGACGATTGATATAAGTGAAATAACACTTTACCATCCTCGAGGTATGATACTTTACAATGATAAAACGCTAAACTTCCAGGATATTATTGATAGGTTTTCAAGAGGTAAATCAAAGAAAAAAGTAAAGAAAAAATCAAGTTTTCACTTTAATATTTTTAAAATAAAAATTGTTGATGGAGAATTTCATTATAGGGAAAACATTACTCCTGTAAATTATTTTGTAAAGCATGTGAATATTGAAAGCAATGGAAAACGATATGATGTGGATACTATGGAGGCTACCGTTTCACTTGTTTCGGGTATTGGCAAAGGCGATTTGAGTGGGCACATATCAACTAATTTCAATACACTCGATTATCGTTTCAATGCACTTGTTCATCAATTCGATGCAAAAATTATTACGCAATATGTAAAAGCATTAATTAACTATGGTAGCTTTAAAGCAAGTGTAGGTGGGGATATAAAAGTTACAGGCAATTTTAAAAGTAAAGAGAATGTGGTGTTGAAAGGATTGATAACTATTAATGATTGTCATTTGAGCAAAAATTCGGTAGAAGATTATTCATCGTTTGAAAAATTTACTTTGTTTATTAATGAAATAAGCCCTTCAAAACATGTGTATCTTATCGATTCGGCTTCGATAATTCATCCCTATTTTAAGTTTGAATTATACGATAATCATTGGGATAATATTCAAGAAATGTTTGGCAGAGAAGGAGCAAATATAAAAGCGGCAAATGCCAATTCGGGAAATTACAATTGGCTTATTGAATTTGCAAAATATATTAAAGTGCTATCAAAAAACTTTTTCAAAAGCAATTATAAAATCAACCGACTGGCTATATATAACGGACATTTTAGATATAGTGATTATACATTGAGTGAAAAGTTTTCGGTGGATGTAGGTCCTATTAATGCAATAGCTGATTCAATAAATAAAAATGGGCAATGGGCAAAAGCTATTTTTAAAACAGGAATTAACCCTTCTGGAAGTGCTTTTGTGGCAGTAAAAATAAATCCAAAAGACAGTTCGGATTTTGATGTTAATTATACTATTAAAAATATTCCTTTAACTCTTTCAAATCCTTATTTAATAAAATATACTTCCTTTCCTGTTGATAGAGGAACGGTGGAACTCAATGGAAGTTGGACTGTAAGAAATAACATTATAAACAGTAATAATCATTTACTGGTAATAGACCCAAGAATAAACAACAAAATGAGGAACCACAACAATAGCTGGATTCCGATGAGGTTTTTAATGTTTTTTGCCCGCAAACAAGCCAATGTAATTGATTATGAAATTCCAATTACAGGAAACTTGAAAGACCCCAAGTTTCATTTGAAGGATGTTATTTTCGATGCGCTTACCAATGTTTTTGTGAAACCAGCAACAGCAGTATATAGAACAAATGTAAAAACTACTGAAAAGGAAATAGAGAAATCAATATCATTAAGTTGGGAAATGAATGGTAGTGATTTGGGAAAGGAACAGATACGATTTATAAATAAAACAGCTGATTTTTTAAAAGATAATCCAACTGCTACCATTACAATTCATCCAATTATTTTTGAAGAAAAAGAAAAGGAATACATTGCATTGTATGAAGCAAGAAAAAAATATTATATGCTAAATGTAAAAAACAACCATGAGTTTACAGAAGAAGACTCAATAGCAATAAATAAACTATCAATAAAAGATGCCTTGTTTGTTAAATATCTTAATCAGCAAACAAAAGATTCAATGTTATTTACCGTTCAAGATAAATGCATTCGGTTAATTGGTTCTAATACAATCAATGCAAAATTTACTCAACTTAATAATGAAAGAGAAAAGCAATTTCGTTCTGCTTTTTCTGAAAACGGCATTGATAAACAGTTGAATTTTTCAAGCCAAGAAAACACAATTCCATATAATGGATTTTCGTTTTACAAATTAGATTACACAGGTGTGTTTCCTGAAGAACTATTGAAAGCTTATGAACGAATGAGTGAATTTAATTCTGAAGAACCGCGAGAGGAATATAAAAAGGAAAGAGTAAGAAAAGAGTGATTTGTTTTTTTGTTGTTGAGCTATTGAAAGCAAGATGCTTATAAATAAGTATCGCTGGTGAGGACAGCAGCGACTGCGGGAAATTTTTGACCACAATAAACATTTTTTTGTAACTTTGGTATTACAATGAAACAACGAATTTATATCGACACATCCGTTTTCGGAGGACACTTTGACGAAGACGTTTGCAGAACACACTATTCCGTTGTTTGACAGGCTTAAAAACGATGAATTCACTTTGCTTTTTTCGACAGTTACACAAGATGAATTAACAAATGCACCAGAAAACATCAGAGGACTTGTGAAGAGTATTAAGGTAGAAAACACAGAATTTATAGAGACAACACCCGAAGCTATTGACCTTGCATCAGAATACATTTCGGAAAAAGTAGTTGGACAAACAAGTTTTGCCGACTGCCTACATATTGCCTTAGCAACAATTAACCGTTCTGACTTCTTGATTAGCTGGAATTTTAAACACATTGTAAATGTTCAAAGAATTTGTGGCTATAATTCGATTAACATTAAAAATGGTTACAAACAATTAGAAATACGTTCACCCAGAGAATTTGAAAAATATGAAGACGATTGAAAAAAAATTTGACGCTGTAAATTTTATGCGTCAACAACGAGACGATTTAAGCAAAAAGTTGTCGAAGATGACGAAAGCTGAAATATTGGAATACTTTAAGAATCGTAAAACGGAGACGACAATAAAGCCCTGTGCATAAAAGCACCCAGAAGTAATTTGTTTGTTTTTGTTGTTGAGCTATTGAAAGCAGGATGCTTGTCGCTGGTGAGGACATCAGCGAATGCGGGTATTAATTCAATATAGATAACATTCTATCATACATGTTTTTGAAAATATTGAAGTTGTAACTATCTTGTTCACCAAATGATACTATTCCCATAAATGTATCCATGCTTAAATTATTATTAGATAAAGTATGTATTGGGACTTGAAGTAAAACGATAAAACCTATTGTTCTGTTATCCTTATTAAATCGATCAAATTCTTTTATGTTTTGTTGTATCCATTCTGTCGTTTGTTGTTGAAGAATATTTTTCCGAGTTAATACATCGTTTACAACAATTGTACTATGTAATGAATTTATTAGTTTTCCAATTGAAAATGCAATTATTCCTCTACCCTTTTCATCCGATTCATAACGTGATTTTAGTTGAGAATGCGCTTTTTCAATATTTCTAACAATTTGCTTCACACTAGAAGGTCTTTTACATTCAATATAAAAATTTCCATTATTTGTTTTATATTCTAAATCTCCTTCATCATTAAAAATAATATCGTATCCGCCACGAATAAGTCGAGAACCTATTATTAATTCAAATCCAATATCTCTTGGTTGATTAGAATTTTTTGATGGATTTTCTTCATCAATATTTATTGGTCCTTCAATATATCTGCCTACTCTTTTTATTAATTCATCGTTAACCTGAATTTTCATTAACCCTTGAGTAATTTCTATAAATTCTGTTAAGTCAAAAAAAGAATTTGAATATTCTCTGTACTCATCAGTCCCCTTTAATTTATTTAACTGTCCAACTTCAATTATTTTTATGTAATTCTCTAATTTTTTCTGATAGGAATTAATCCTATTATATGAATTAATTCCATTTTGATTTAACCATACTATCCCACTTTTAGAATCATTAAGTTGTTTATATAACCCTTCTAGCTCTTCGTTATTTATTTCCATTTTCGCTTATTTAATTGAATAAAATATACCACAAAAAGAATATAACTATAATCACCCAGCAGCAGCCTGGTGTCCTCACCCACAACAACTATTTACAAGCGCTTTGCTTGTTATAATTCTAAAACAAATTTGAATTTTTATTGGTTTTATCCTTTACCAATTTTTTCTAGTTCCATTCCGCAAACAGGGCAGTTGCCTGGTTTATCATACGTTTTTCCATCGCATTTCATAGGGCATTCATAAGCATCTGCTTTTGTTTCTGTGGGAGTTTGTTCTTGTTTTTTTTCTTCGCCTCCACAGCTTGTAATTGTTACTGTTGAGAATAAAAGTAATGCGCTAAATATAATCGTTGCTTTTTTCATAGTGTTTTTTTGTTGCACCAATTTACAACTTTTATAAATGTGTTTTATGAATTTTACTTTCAATTATTTTATTTTACCGTTCAACACAATTTTAATTTGCTTGTTATTTTTTACTTACTATATTTGATACAAACAAATTTCAATATCACAAAAACCACAACACTATGAACAAATCAAAAATAGCATTGCTTCTTCTTTTTGTTGGAGCATCGTTCAGCGCATCATCACAAACAGTTGATGAAATTGTAAACAAACATATTGAAGCCATTGGCGGAAAAGACAATTGGGCAAAAGTTAAAAGTGTTCGCACCGAAATGAGTATGAAAGCAAATGGCGCAGATATAAAAATGACACAAACACAAATTGATAAAAAATGTATGCGTATGGATATTGCTGTTATGGGAATGACAGGCTATCAAATTCTTACAAACACAGATGGTTGGATGTTTATGCCATTTCAAGGACAAACAAAACCAGAGCCACTTACAGCAGATGATGTGAAAACCGGACAAGATGAATTAGATATAAATGATGAATTTATTACCTACAAAAGTTTAGGAAAAAAATTAGAATACATTGGCAAAGATGATGTGGACGGAACAGAATGTTTTAAACTAAAAATGACAGATAAAGATGCGCAAGAAACTACTTTTTATATTGACCCAAGCAACTATTATGTAATAAAAGAAACACGCAAAATAAAAGCAAACGGAAAAGAAGTTGAGTCATCTACAATGTATGCCAATTACAAAAAATTAGATTCGGGAATTGTTTATCCAATGTCTATAAATGGCGACAATGGCGATATTGAAGTAACCAAAGTAGAAATAAACCCAACCATTGACGAGAGTATTTTTAAAGTTGCAAAATAAACACAATACACCACTAAGGCACAAAGAACACAAGTACCACTTAGTGAAATTTTATTTCTTTAGTAATAAAAAATTTCATCCTATGAAAAAATCTATTCTTCTTATCTTCATGCTGAACTTGTTTCAGCATCACAACTTAAATGCACAATCGCCAGTAACATCAGCAATGTTTGGAACAATGGAAGCTCGCCAACTTGGACCAGGAACAATGAGTGGTCGCATTACAGCCATAGAAGGCGTTAACAGCGATGAAGGAAAAACCATTTATATTGGCACAGCTGGTGGAGGTGTTTGGAAATCTACAAGTGCTGGAGCATCCTATAAATCATTGTTCGATAAATATTGCCAATCAATTGGAGCGTTGGCTATCAATCAAAAAAATCCCACAACCATTTATGTTGGAACAGGAGAAAGTAATATGCGAAATTCTGTTTCTATTGGAAATGGTATGTATAAAACTACTGATGGTGGCGACAACTGGAAAATGATTGGTTTAGATAGCACAGAGCATATTTCAAAAATTGTTCTAAACCCCGAAAACCCAGATATTATTTATGTTTCTGTTCCCGGACCATTGTGGAGCAACAGCAAAAATAGAGGCTTGTACAAATCAACCAACGCAGGAGAAACATGGGAAAAAATATTATACATAGATGACCAAACTGGTTGTGCCGATATTTTAATAGACCCGAGCAATCCAAACATTTTATTTGCATCTATGTGGCAATTTAGAAGAATGCCTTACAGTTTTAATTCGGGCGGAAAAACAAGTGGGCTCTACAAAAGCACCGATGCTGGAAAAACATGGAAAGAAATTAAAAATGGTTTACCCGAAAAGCCTTTCGGAAGAATAGCAATGACACTTGCGCCAAGCGACCCTAAAAAAATGTGGGCAATTGTTGAAAGCAACAAAACCGGATTATATATTTCTGATGATGCAGGAGAAACATGGAAAAACCAAAGCGCAACAATGAATGTGGTTGCTCGTCCTTTTTATTTCAGCACCATTGTGGTTGATCCAAAAGACCCGAAACGAGTGTATCGTCCTGCATTTCAATTTTCATATAGTAGTGATGGTGGCTATTCATTTACCGAAGCAAGTAGTGATGGTGGCTGGGTTCACAGCGATATGCATGCATTATGGATTAATCCAACAAACACAAGTGTAATGTATGTGGGAACAGATGGTGGTATTTATATGAGTGTTGATAAAGGCATTACATGGCAATTTAATCACGGTTTGCCTGTTGGACAATTTTACCATGTTGCAATTGATAACAAAGAACCTTACAATGTGTATGGCGGTTTGCAAGACAATGGAAGCTGGAAAGCGCCAAGTGCAGCACCAGGCGGAGTAAACAATGCACGTTGGGAAAATGTTGGTGGTGGCGATGGTTTTTGGGTTCAACCAGATATTGATGGTAAAACAGTTTATTCCGAATCACAAGGAGGAAACGTAAATCGTACCGATATGACAACAATGAAATCGGAGTTTATTCAGCCTCAAAAAACAAGCAAAGAAGACGCTAAAAAACTGCGCTGGAATTGGAATACACCAATTGTAATTGGAGCAAAAAATCCACATAATTTATATATTGCATGTCAATATTTATATAAATCAACAGACCAAGGTCGCAACTGGAAGCGCATTTCGCCCGACTTAACAACCAACGATAAAAAGAAACAAGAACAAGAAGATAGCGGAGGATTAAGTGCTGATAATACTTCGGCAGAAAACCATTGCACCATATTTACAATTGCAGAATCTTCACTTGATGAAAATATTATTTGGGTTGGTACCGATGATGGAAACTTGCAATACACAACAGATGCAGGAACAACATGGACAAATGTTTCGATGAATGTAACAAAATGTGGAATTGCAAAACAAGCATGGGTAAGCAGCATTCAGCCTTCTGTGTTTGATAAAAACACAGTGTATGCAACTTTTGAAAATCACATGTATGGCGACCACCAAACTTATCTTGGAAAAACCACCGATATGGGAAAAACATGGACAAGAATTACAAGCAAAGAATTTACAGGTTTTGCTCATAAAATAAAAGAAGATTTGGTAAACAAAAATTTATTGTTTCTTGGAACAGAAATGGGATTATTTGCAACCGTTGATGGTGGCAACACATGGTTTCGTATGAAAAACAATATTCCTGAATACGCATTGGTGCGCGACATTCAAATCAATCCAACAACTCACGATTTAGTTGTTGCAACTCACGGAAGAGGAATTTTTATTTTAGATGATATTCGTGCAATAAGAAATTTAACAAAAGATATTTGGGAACAAGAAGTTTATTTATTTCCAACTCCAGATATAACATTAAACAATGGAAAGTATGGTTGGGGCGGACCTGAAGTTTCTGGAGGTTGGGGTACAGGAAATCCTCCATCAACGCCATCAATTGACTATTATTTAAAACAACGATTGGGTTCGGGAAAAGCATCTGTAGAAATTTATGATGACCAAGGGAATTTAGTACAAACCATTCCTGGCGGTATTCGTAGAGGTATTAACAAAGTATATTGGAACTTGCGAAGCACACCTCCTCGTGTTGCAAAAGGAAGCACAAAAATAGATGGTGCTGGATTTACCGCACCAATGGTGCCTCCAGGAACATATACTATAAAACTAAAACTGAAAGACAAAGAATATACTAGCAAAGTAAATTGTGTGCATGATAATGAAAATAAAGACTTGTCTTTAGAAGATAGAAAAATGGTGTATGAAAATGCAATGCGCTTGCAAGGATTGTATAATAATGTAAATAATTTAATTGATTCGGTGAATACATATCAAGGTGATTTGAAAAAAGATTCTGTTGCTTTCTCGAAAAACAAAAACAACAAATTGTTTTATGACGAGCTTGAAAAAACAAGAGGAGCTTTAATGGCAACAAAGAAAACATCCATATTTGCTGATGAAGAACGCATCAGAGAAAAAATTTCTTCGCTTTACGGAACCTTTTCATATATGGAAGCAAAGCCAAACTCAACACAACTCGAAGCAATTGAAGTGTTGATAAACGAATACAAAGCACAAGAAGAAACATTCAGAAAAACGCTGAAAAAGTACAAAACAACAAAAATTGCGATGTAGCAAAACAAATGAAATTTCATTTAGAGTTTCCAATTGCTTCTTTTGCTGAAAAAATAAATTACGCACATTCGCTTTTTTTTGTTGGCTCTTGTTTTGCCGAAAACATTGGCGAAATAATGCAGCATTACAAATTTCGCACAACCATAAATCCACACGGTGTGCTGTATAATCCAGCAAGTATTGCCATTGCTTTACGCAGATATATTGAAAACAAAGAGATGCAAGAAGGTGAATTGTTTTTTGCAAACGATTGTTGGCACTCGCCAGAACACCACAGTAGATTCTCAAACACTAATAAACAAAGCTGTTTAGGGGGCATCAATAAAAGTATTTCTGAAGCACATCACACATTAAAAAATGCAGACTGGTTGTTCGTAACACTTGGCTCTGCTTATGTTTACAAACAAAAAGAAAAAAATACCATCGTTGGTAATTGCCATAAATTGCCACAAAAAGAATTTACAAAACAGTTGTTAAGTGCTGAAGAAATTACAAACGATTACACTGCGCTTTTACAAGAATTAAAACAGTTTAATAACAAACTAAAAATTATTTTCACAATCAGTCCTGTGCGTTATATTCGTGATGGCGTTGTTGAAAACAACATTAGCAAAGCTCAATTAATACAAGCTGTTCACGAGCTCGTAAAACAAAACAATAACACATTTTATTTTCCTGCTTACGAATTAATTATTGATGATTTGCGTGATTATCGTTTTTATAAAACCGATTTGGTTCACCCAAACGAACAAGCAATTGAATATGTTTTTGATAAATTAAAAACAGCAACATTTGATGAAGAAACAAATTTACTTTTTGAGAAAGTAAGAGACATTGTTGTAGCACTTTCACATCGTCCATTTAATAAAAACAGCGAATCACATCAAAAATTCAAAGCAACATATTTAGAGCGTTGCAAACAACTACAAAAACAATATTCGTTTTTAGATTTTAGCGATGTATTAAGTTCATTTGTTTCCAAACAAAAAAACAGTCCTTAATTCAGAACTGTTTTTTATTTAACAAAAACCCACCTAATCTTTGTTTCTACAAATACTTTTAATTTTCTCATGTTTCCATTTTTCGTACCTCCATTTCTATTTTAAAATGTTTTTTTAATTCTCCCTTCACTCCTTCTGTACTACCTCCCCCTCTCCTCGAATGAAGGAGAGGGGTTAGGGGTGAGGTCTAAATGTTCGTGCTTGATTTTTTTGTTACTTTTTTTTATCAAGAAAAAAAGTAAACATTAAATTTTGAAACCTGCAACCTTAAAACACATTCTGAATTTTCAAACTGTTCTCACTTGCCAACAAATAATAATTTCCATTCAACAGTTGAAAAAATTCTATTCCTACACAACCTATTAATCCTGCTGTTGCAACCATTGTTGGCGAACCCGCAATTGTTGCTGTTACAGTCGTTACACCACCAACCATGCCACCAATAGCAATGTAATTACTATACACCACTTTAGTTTTTCCATTGATAGTAGCATTTACAGGAAAGTAACTCTTTTTAGAAATGCTATAAGCATAGTCCGACAAAATACTTGCAGTATTCACAAATCGAAAGTGTGTTGCACCTTCTGGAGCACTTACAAAATCTGAAGTATTAAAATCAGGAACACTCAACACAGTTTCATTTCTTCCCGCATTAGCTGTATAAGTAAAAATCGAATTAAAAACAGAACCAAACATTACACCAAACGTAATGTTATAGTCATTCAAAACTCCTGCATTGTTTACTATCTCTATCCCTCTTGCGCCACGCACTCCTGCTCCATTTTCACATACTGCTCTAAACAATTTTGTCAATCGTGCCACAACATTTCTTCCTCCAAAAATTGTTATCAACTCCGCTATGCAAACACGAAAAGCTTTTGCCACATGTGCACTTCCTCCAAACTCCGACATGTTTTCACGTGTCCGTTTAAATGCTGGATCTTTTTCTATTTTTTCTTTCGATACTCCGCTTGGGGTTTTAACCAAGTCTTTTCCATTGTTTTCGTAAAAACTTAATCCGCCAACTTTTCCTTTGATACGGATTATTCCTTTTTGATAAGCCATAATTTCTAGTTATTAAATTGTTAATACTTATTTTATTTACAATTACACTCGTTTTTTAAACGCGTATCAAAATCAAGTGTAAATTTTTTGGGGGATGTTTTCGAAACAGACGGTGGGTCTTTCCTATTTGCAACTTATAACGTAAGAAATCTATTTTGGTTATACTTTTTTTATTCCTTTTTTCAACAATTAACTAACAGCATGCAATACCCCACATCAAAACGCCCAATTTTAAAGGCTTTCGAGGCTTCTGTAATTTGCTCATTATTTTAAATTCTCGACTGTAATGTGTTTTGATTCTTCTCATTTTGTAAAGTTTACGCAGGGGGGCTTAGCTTTTTTATACTTTAGATTTTCGCAAATAATTATTAAGAAATATTAATCCCATTCTCTCTTAAATTTTGTTTCAGATCATCTATTTCCCTTTCAAGTTGTCGTATGCGCTCAACTTGTCTTTCATTTGTTTTTCTTGGGATGAAAATTTCATTGCCGTACCTTCTTTCAATTTCCGTATCTAAATTTTGTGCATCTGTTAAAAACTGTATATATTCTTCTTCTGTCGTATTTGCTATTGTTTAGTGGTTTATGATAATTTTTTTTGATACAATTCCTTGTTCGGTTTTTATTTGTATGAAATAAATACCATTGGGCTGATTGCTTAAATCAATTTCTGATTTTTGATTTCTGATTTTTTTAGAAAATATTTTTTCACCAGTAGAGCTAATGATGCTGTATTCATATTCTTTCTTTATTGTCGCGATTGTAACTATTCCAGATGTTGGATTAGGGAAAATAATATCTTTTTCTTCTTTATTAACTTCAGCTACATTAGTGACACTTAAACCAATTAACGAACGCTTTGCTACAGCAAAGTAAGTGGCTGCAAAAATGTAGGAACCTTGCATTGCCATTGCTACAACCGTCTTATTCAGTCCATCAGACACCCACGTGCTTCCATAATTTTCAGACAGAAACAGACCAGATTCTGTTCCCGCAAAAATATTCGAACCGTATATGAGTAAAGATCGGACAGCGCCACCAGAGAGTCCCAATAGTGTCCAACTTAAACCATTATTATCAGATAAAAAAAGCCCCCCTTGAGTTCCAGCAAAAATATTTGTTCCGTCCACAACGATTGAATAGATTTTAAAATTTGTTAACCCAGAAGTATTAAGTGGTGTCCAATTGAGTCCCGAATCAGTTGATAAAAAAATCCCACCTCCATCTGTTCCTGCAAAAATATTTGATCCGCTAACAGCCAAAGACCGAACGTAGAGAGAGTTGCCAGACAAGCCATTATTTATTGCTGTCCAGGAGGATCCCAAATTGTTTGAAAAAAAAATTCCAAGACCACCAGTGCCGGCATAAATAGAAGTACCGACTGTTGCCAATGAAAATACATTAGATGCTATACCATTGTTTACGTCTATCCAACTATTTCCTCCGTTCGTGGACAAGGCGACACCAGATTCTGTTCCCGCAAAAATATTTCCCCCATTTGTAGTTAAGGAATAGATAGAATGAAGGTATCCTAAATTTGATAAGCCAGAATTAATTGTGTGCCAACTTATTGCTGTATCATTTGACGAACCTATACCATTATAAAGAGTTCCCGCAAGAATATTTGTTCCAAAAGTAGCCAAAGACGTTATAAAATTATCGACAAAACCTGTTCCAGCAGAAGACCAAGTATTTCCTGTGTCTTTAGATACATAAACACTATTATTAATAGCGTTCGTTGGTACTGCAAAAACAGTTGTTCCGTTTGTACCTAACGAACCTATTCGCATATCTAGCAAACCTGTGTTAGCTGCTTGCCAGTTGCCACCATTATTATTCGATAAATATATACCGCCCCCATTGGTACCAGCAAAAATATTTGAACCAATAGTAGTAAGAGAGTATATGTCATTATTGTTTAACCCATTGTTAACAGGTGTCCAAGTTGTCCCATTGTTGGATACATAAACACCACCTTGTGTTCCAGCAAAAATATTTGCACCATTTATTACAATACTTCTAACATCGTGATTAGTTAATCCCGAATTAACTTGTGTCCATAAAGTACCATTATTATATGATACATAAATGCCACTACCATTGTTGCCTGCAAAAATGCTTGATCCTCCTGCAGCCAAACAATTAATTGCTGTAGCCCCAAGTCCATTATTCACCCCCAACCAACTGGTTCCGTTATTAGTAGATAAAAAAACACCCGAGGAGGAGGTTCCTGCAAAAATGTTTGAGCCATTAATAGCAAGTGATGTTACATAGAGATTTGTTAAACCGATGTTCACTGCCACCCAACTTGCACCATTGTTACTTGAGAAAAATACGCCTCCTCCTCCCGTTCCCACAAAAATGTTTGAGCCACTAGTAGCTATTGCAGTAACAGTTAAATTAGTTAAACCATTATTTACAATGGCCCAGTATTCACCATTATCGTCAGTTCGAAAAACACCATTACCATATGAACCTATAAAGGTACTTGTACTATTAGATGCCGTTGAATAATAATTTAAACAACAAGGAGGTAAACTTGTTGTTGCGGTCGTCCATTGAGCATTTAAATTAATTGAAAAAAATGTTACAGCAATAAGGCACAATATTTTTTTAGATTTCATAGATTTAAAATTTTGTAATTGATTAATTTATTTTTTCGTTTTGTTATAACATTCGAATTTCTTAAATAGTTTTTTGAATATTTTAACTGAAATCCTTATACTTCCTTTCTCTATGTCCATTGCTCTTTTAAATTCCTCTATTTCTATTTTATAAGCTTCTTTAATATTAAAATATTCATCATATTCTATCCAAATTAATATATCCCATTCGCAATTTTTGATGGAAGGTATTCTTGTAATTTTTGAATTGGTTCGTCCGCTTGGTCGGCAGGCTTTAATCTGATAATACATGTTATTGAAAAAAAAATCGTATCCTTTTTTGACAACACTATTTTTTTTCATATCTGTGCAAAATGCTTCATCACTCATGCCTACAATTTTTTTAGCGGCATCTAATTCGGCAAGGTATCCTGTTATAGTTGGAGCATTGCCAATGTTTTTTTGACAGGTCAAAGCAAGTGTAACTAATTCATTTCTTAATTCAGCCAAAGATTTGGTTGGATATTTTGATAAGTCTATTCCCATAATTTTTTAGATCTTAATTTTCCACAAACATATTTTCTCCATACATCATTTCCTAAAACCCTTTCATTCCTTTTTTTAATTTTGGCTTAAAAATGCAGACGAAACAATACATTTGTTCTATCAAACCAACAACCCTATACTGTATTTAGTAAATATGATTAATAAACTATTAGCCAAAACGAAAAAAACATATTCGTTTCCAATTCAATATTCAAAAGATTGTGAAACACTATCACACGCTATTTTTAATAGGACCAATTGCTCCATCAGCCCAACTACTTTAAAAAGATTATATGGCTTTGCTAAAGTGAAAGACAAACCTTCAAAATTTACTCTTAACACACTTTCAACTTATTGTGGGTATGCTGATTGGACAGATTTTATTACAAATAGCGTTAATAAAAATGCTTCTAAAAAGAAACCGTTAAGTAAATGGGATGAACTAAAAACAAATTCTAAAACAACAAGTAATTATACATTAGATGCGTTAAAAAGTAATTCAGGATTGGCTTACAATCAAACTATAAAAAGAAAATTTGTTTATTCTTTTATTGATGAATTTCTTGAATCAAAAGCCCTGGCCACTTGTTTAATTGCAAATGGAGGGATGGGTAAATCAATTTCAATAGCCCAGGTTGTTGATGACTACTGGCTTTCAACCTCACCAAAGCATAAAGATGATATTGTTTGGTTTATTTCCGGAACAAATTTAAGAGCCTTGTTCGCCAAACAGCTTGATTTAGATAGTTGGTTTCTTGAACTCTTTTCGCTTACCAAAGGATTAGACTATAGAAATTATTTTACCAACAACCCTAAAGAAAGAAAAGGTCGAATTCTATTGATTATAGATGCACTCGATGAATTGGTAATTAAATCGGATAATCTGGACGATCTGTTCAGAAAATTAATAGAACTTATTGGTTCGAATACAGATACACCTTGGTTCAAAGTAATACTTACAACAAGAACTTCAACATTTGAACGGTTGATTCACATTATTAAAGATTACCCGGGAATAACTAAACACTTCTACGGAGTTAACTTTGACAATTTAATTGGATCACCAAGCAACGTACCCCTTTTAAATGATGAAGAAATACTTCAAATTATTGGTATAATTAATTCTACCCCTGAATTTGTTTCATCAACTATTGATTTCGCATCTTTAAACCCATCACTCCGGCTTCAAATAGCGCATCCATATTATTTGCAATTGTTTATTCAATCTTTTATTGACAAAACAAATAATATACATTCACATCACGATATTCTGAATGAATTTATGGCTCACCGTATTTACAAAGGAAAATATGGTTTTGAAAAAACAGAGATATTCAACGCCTTGCTTGTAAATACTGACTATGGTAGAAAAGCAACTACTACTAAAAAATCTGAAATTGCAGATTTAGTTAATCAGTACAGTAGGGCTTATAAGGAATTGCTATCATTTGGTATTCTTAAAGAAAGCTACATTCCTAATAAATTTAAGGTATATCAAACATTCGTAAAATTTGGCCACGACACACTATTTGAGTTTTTGATAGCCAAACATTGGATAATGGAATTCAAAACCTTTAGCCATGCGCTACTATTAAATGTAACAAAAGCATATTCAGGAAATGAAAAACGAATTGATATTGTTAAACACATTGCGTTAATGGGATTAGAAGAAGGTAAGTTTGATGAATTACAACACATTTATGAATTGAAGCTTGAAGAATACGAGTTAAACAGATTATCACATGTTTTAGGAATACAGCTTCGTGAAAATAGAAATGCCCAAAAAATACTTATGCCGTTGTGGGCTAAAAACAAATCTGCACAGATCTACTTTTTTGAACGGTTTGTTGATCTCGATAATCTAAGCGGTTATTATGGCAAAGCCATTTCTATTTATTTGAAAAATAAAAACAAAAAAGAGGCGCAGATTTTTGGCAGTTGTTTATTGTTTATGAAGGCTTTTCTCACAAAGGATGAATTGTTATTTAGTACAATGGTTACAAAACTAAGTACGTTTCCATTTGATCTTACCATTCACCCTTTTCCGTTGGGCAGACAGATGGCTTGTCAAATCATAGCTTACGAGAAATTTCATCAAAGGAGGTTGGGTGCTAACATTAAAAATCAAATTCTAAGAATCGCTAAATCGGTGGCACATAAAAAGGATTTTGTAACGGGTTTCCCTGTCGGTTACCATTTTCATGTGATGGAAGGTTTGTTTTTTGTTGATCAATACGATTTGATAATTATTCTATTTGAATCAATAGAAGCCGATTTTCCAGAAATAGACGATTACAAACAAACTTGGTTATACAAAATGATGCAGGTTTATTATAGCGTGGCACTCAAAATGGTTGGCCAGAAAGTAAAAGGAACTAATTTATTTAAAACTGTAAATTTTGAACATGTGTTTAAAGATGTTCCTTGGTATAAAAACTATTTCTTGCTTCAGTATCTCAAAGCAAAACATATTATAGTTGCTGATGCCAGAGAAAAAACAACGGTAAAAAAACAAATGGGTACGATATCCGAAAAACTTGGATTTTATTTTGGTGAAAATTAAATAATCGCAGTTAAAAGCGGAAGTCAATAGTATAAAATAAATATTTGGTTGAAGCTATAAACATGTTATACAAACTATTATTTGTTAATTAATCTGTAGCTTATTAATATTCAAATCTGTTACGTATTGTATGTCCCAGCATCAATAACACAACCTTATATTACTTCAGTGCGGCTGACGTGCACAAAAAGAGCAGGGCAGAGCGTCAATAAAAAGTACTGTGTACTTTTTTAGCGATGAGCCAGTCTGCTGGGCAAGCGTTTTACAGCCCTGAAGCGTAAGCATTTTGCGGGAAAAGCAAAAGCTTGGCGTTGGTTTTTGTGCTTGAGCCTCCACACATACTGGCTCAAATGTGTACCACACATTTGCCCTATTTCTTTTGTTTCAAGACAGGACAAACATCCTGTGGATGTTTGAGCCAGACCGAGCGAATGCTTTCTATTATTCCAATAGAAAAGAAAAACATCAAAACACATCAAAGAATAAAATTAAATTGAATAACAGGCGCGTAAGCCTGAAAAGGTTGCGGGGGCTTGCCAGCTTGTGCGTTAGCCGATGACCTTTTCTTGAATTTTTGTTTCTTTTGTTTCAAGACAAAAGAAAACAGATCGTTTTCGTGTTCGATTTTTTCTAACTTTTTTATCAAAAAAGTAAGTTTCAAAAGAAAAATATTATTTCCAACAACAAAGAACAAAACTAAATTGAATAACAGGCGCGTAAGCCTGAAAGCATACGGAGCAGCGTCCGCCTGTGTGTTGACCGATTATGCTTTCTTGAATTTTTGATTCTTTTGTTTCAAGACAAAAGAAAAAAGAATTACTATTACAAACCACAAATATAAATTGAATAGTGGGCGCATTAGCCCAAAGCGGTAGCCCGTGCTGAACTTGCCGAAGCAGAGAAACGCTAACCTGTGCCCCGACCAATCATGCTTGAGCCTCCACACATGCTGGCTCAAATGTGTACCACACATTTGCCCTGTTTATTTCTTCATCAAGAAAAGGCAAAAACACATTACTTGTTCTCGATACATTTTTCTGAAAAAGAAAAACACTCGAACAGACAAAGCACAAAAACATTTTAATTTAAAAGCACAAAACCAAATTGAATAACGGGCGCGTAAGCCTGAAAAGGTAGCGGGGGCTTGCCTGCTTGTGCGTTAGCCGATGACCTTTTCTTGAATTTTTGTTTCTTTTGTTTCAAGACAAAAGAAAAAGAAAAACCTTTCATAAAGAAAAAAAGTTATTTGATTTTCTGCTTGAGCCTTCACAACTTGAAACCTGAAATATGAAACTTGAAACTCTTCATTCCTAATTAATTTTTCCTTCATCGCTTACCCTACTTTTAAGGCACGCTTAAGGCACTCTACTCCCAGTCTACTCCCACTCTGTTAGTACAATGTTAATAACCCAAAATCACTAACTACAAACTATTAATTATTCATTCTTAATTATCCATTTTCCATTCCCGTTAGTGCTTGCTCCAAATCAGCAATCAACAAATCAGCATCTTCCAAACCAATATAAAGCCTAATCATATTCCATGGCAAAGGATTTTCAAAACTTTTACTTGCAGCCAAAGCACATAGCGGAAACGCTAATGATTCATAACTACCCCAAGAGGTCGCCATCAAAAAGCGTTTCAGCGAATTACAAAAGCGTTCAACCTCCTCCACATCTTTAGCATCTAATACAATCGAAAGCAAGCCACCGCCCTGTTTCATTTGTTTTCTTGCCAAATCCAATTGAGTATTCCTTGATGAAAAAGGATAATACACTTGTTTTATTTTAAGGTGTTTTTCTGCAAAATCAGCCACTTTCTTTGCCGACTCCGCACTTCTATTCACTCGTAGCTCAAGTGTTCTCAATCCCCTCAAAACCATTGCCGCATCCATTGCCGAAACACAACCACCTATTGTCATATATTCTTCTGCCATCATTTTCATAATACGTTCTCTCTTTCCACACACCACACCACATACCACATCGCTGTGTCCGTTTAAATATTTTGTACCCGAATGTAGCACTAAGTCCGCACCCAACAGTATTGGACTTTGGTTCAGTGGCGAGTTGTAGCTATTGTCCACAATCGTTACAATACCTTTTTGCCTTGCCAACTTCGTTATTGCTTCAATATCTTGTAGCTCAAAAGTCAATGAATTTGGGCTTTCCAAGTATATCAACTTTGTATTTGTCTGTATCGCTTTTTCAAAATTACTTGCCTCTCCCCCATCTACAAATGTGTGCGTAACACCATATTTTACAAGGTATTTGCTTAAAAGATTGTTCGTCCAGCTATATGGTTTTTGTACACACACAACGTGGTCTCCCGCCTTCACAACACTCATCACAGCAGCAGCCACAGCCCCACTTCCACTCGAAAACACAAGCGCGTCTTCCGCCCCTTCAAGTGCTGCCAATTTCTTTCGAAGTATTGCCACTGTTGGATTGTAGCCTCTTGTATAAAAGGGTGTTTCAAGCTCTCTGGTTAATTTTTCGCGCATCTCTGCAACCGTTTTAAAGCAATAATTGCTCGACTGAAAAATGGGTGGAGATACCGAACCATAGTATTCTTCACGCTCTTCGCCAAGATGATTTAAAATGTATGAAATATCCATTGTGTAAGTATTTATATGTTTATTTTGTGAGTGAAATATATTCGCATTAATTTATTTTTTAAAGATAAAATATACTGCTAACATCAAGAACAAAAAGCCAAGCAGATGATTCCACTTTAGTGTTTCGTCTTTAAAAAATAGCATTGTAAAAGCAACAAACACAATGAGTGTTATCGCTTCTTGAATAACCTTCAGTTGCAACAAAGAAAAGGGACCGCCATTATCCTTAAATCCAATCCTATTTGCTGGTACCTGAAAAGCATATTCAAATAGAGCTATAGCCCAACTCACCAACACAATTGCAACAATGCCAAGGTTTTCAAACCACTTCATTTCCTTAAATTTTAAGTGTCCGTACCAAGCCAATGTCATAAACACATTAGAAATAACAAGCATGATAATCGTATAAAATCCGCGCATAATCTTTTTAATTTAGCTCCCCAAAAGTATAATTCGGCAAGCAATTTTCATTGCTTTTCGCATTATTTTTCTTTGGCTGGCAACACTTCGCCCCGAAACATCAGTAAAATAAAGCACTACAGAGCCCAACCATAAAAATAAGTTTTAAGCAATCTTCTTTGCTTTTTGATGTTGTGCTGCTTTGGGAGGATAAAAACGAAGTTGTGGCTACAAAATGGTGTTTCTGTAATGTTTTTGGGTGGTACTACTTGCGAATAATGTATATTTGACTGGAATAGGTTTTGCCGGTTCGGGCGCCAGCCACATTTGAACGAAATCCGTTCCACAGCGATTTAATAATATTCGTTTTGCCTGTCTTTATCTTTTCGCTCAACATCGAAACATAAAAAGAATCAAATACCATTGGTAAAATTTGTACTGTTTTTAACCCGTGTTTCTTAAAAATAGACTCGATATCTTTTGGAGTAAAATGATATAAATGTCTTGGCACATCATAAGCTGCCCATTGCTCTTTATATGTTTTTGCATCCAAAGAATTGCAATTAGGAACAGCAATAATTATAATTCCATTCGTCTTTATTAATCGTTTTAGGTCTTCTATTCTTTCGTTTAATTTAGGAACATGCTCTAACACATGCCACATTGTAATTACATCAAATCTTTCGCTTTCAAGATTCTTAATTTCTAGCTCTTCTCTTACATCTAAACCATAATTTTCTGTTGCCATTTTTCGAGCTTCGGGACTTGGCTCAACTCCTAATGTATTCCATTTTGCTATTTTACAAGTGTTCAAAAACTCGCCTGTTCCACAGCCAATATCCAATATTTTTCCTGTTTTAAAGTGCTTCGAAATAAGTTGAAGTTTCTTAAGTAATGTATATTTTCTAACCAATTGGTAGGTAGAATTAACAAATCCTTTCTTTGTATTTGAGTGAGAAACATACTCTTCCGATTTATAATATTCGCCCAACTTACTTTCTTCTGGTCTAGGATTGGTAAACCTAAAGTCACAAGAATTACACTGAACAATATCAAATGTTTCACGTGAAACAGTGTGATCAACACAAGACAAAAAGAGTTTTGTTTCGGTTGAGTTACATATTGGACAATTTTTAAGTGTTTCCATAAATTGTGTTTCTGTTCCACGTGGAACTATCTTCCCAAATATACCATTAAAATAGAAATGTCAGACGGAGTTATGCCAGAGATTCTTGATGCCTGACCAATGGTTTTGGGCTTTATTTTTGTTAGTTTTTCTCTTGCCTCTTTTGACAAAGATGTTAGTCTTAAATAATCAAAATCATCATGAAGAACAAGGTCTTCTAATCTGGTTTGTTTTTCAGCAAGCTCATATTCTTTTGAAATATATCCTTCGTATTTCATCAATATTTCTGCTTGCTCAATGCTTTCTATATCATAATTAGAAATAAACGATTTAACTTTGGGAGAGCTTATTGCAAAGTCTAAAAGTGTGATTGTTGGCCTGGTTAAAACACCAAACATCTTTACCTTTTGTGTGATTGGAGCAGATCCAATAATTTCTAAACATGAGTTTATTTCGGCTGGCTCTATACTTTCTGTTTTGAAATACTTTATAATTTCTTGTGTTTGTTTTTGTTTCAAATTTACCCTTTCCAGGCGTTCTTTTGATGCTAAACCCAACTCATACGATTTTGGTGTCAACCGAATATCTGCATTATCCTGGCGCAACAAAATACGATATTCTGCGCGAGAAGTAAACATTCGGTATGGCTCTTCGGTTCCTTTGGTAACTAAATCATCTATTAAAACTCCAATATATGCTTCCGAACGCTGAAGAATAAATGGCGCCCTATTATTTATTTTTAAGTGTGCATTTATTCCTGCCATTAGTCCTTGACAAGCTGCTTCTTCATATCCTGTTGTTCCATTGATTTGCCCTGCGAAATAAAGATTTTTTACAAGCTTTGTTTCAAGTGTAAGATCTAGTTGTTGAGGAGGAAAATAATCATATTCTATAGCGTATCCTGGACGGAACATTTTCACGTTTTCAAAGCCTGGTATTTTTTTAAGTGCCTTATACTGAACATCTTCTGGCAAAGAAGTGGAAAAGCCGTTTACATAAATTTCCACCGTATTCCAGCCTTCGGGCTCAACAAATATTTGGTGACGATTGCGCTCCGCAAAGCGAGTAATTTTATCCTCAATACTTGGACAATACCTTGGTCCTAAGCCTTGAATACGACCAGAAAACATTGGCGATTTCTCGAAACCTGTTCTTAAAATATCGTGAACCTCATCATTTGTATAAGTTATAAAGCAAGGAATTTGACCTGATGGACCATTTGTAAAAGCGTCTTTTCTTTTGGTTTTAAATGCAAATTGTTCTACATCTAAATAGGAAAATTTGCTGGGATTTTCATCTCCATGTTGCACTTCCATTTTCGAATAATCCAAAGAACGACCATCAATACGTGGTGGAGTTCCTGTTTTCATTCGCCCTGCTTCAAAACCTAATTGAACGAGCTGTTCGGTAATTCCGGTGCTCGCTTTTTCGCCTGCTCTTCCGCCACCATATTGTTTTTCGCCCAAATGTATTAATCCATTTAAAAAAGTACCATTGGTTAAAACGACTGATTTTGCTCGTATTTCAATATCCATTCCTGTAATTACACCGCAAGCTTTTCCGTCTTCTACAATTAAACCCTTAACCATATCTTGCCAAAAATCAAGGTTGGGAGTCGCTTCCAGCATTAAACGCCATTCTTCTGCAAACTTCCATCTATCGCTTTGTGCTCTGGGGCTCCACATTGCCGGTCCTTTTGAGCGATTAAGCATACGAAACTGAACAGCTGTTTTGTCTGTAATAATTCCTGAATAACCACCCATTGCATCAATCTCTCTCACAATCTGACCTTTTGCAATGCCTCCCATTGCTGGATTACAGCTCATTTGCGCAATGGTTTGCATGTTCATTGTAATAAGTAGGGTAGAAGAGCCCATGTTTGCTGCAGCAGCTGCTGCTTCGCAACCAGCATGACCAGCACCTACTACTATTACATCGTATTCCTTAAACATTGTTTTGTTTTAATGGATTGCAAAAGTACTGCTTTTTTGTAGAATTATTTTCTTATACATTCGAAAATGGAGCGCTGTATTTTTCTTTACATAAAAATAAATATTAAAAGTATTTTTGTTTTTATAAAATCCGCTTAAATGAAAACACATGCCCATTTTTTAACAACGATTCTTTTTCTAATTATTTTTTCGAACATAGAAGCGCAAGAAGAAAACCTAGTTTTAAAAACAGCTACTGGCGATATTTATGGCACATTAACATTGCCTGATGATAAAAAAAACATTCCGATTGTATTGATTATTGCTGGCTCTGGACCAACAGACAGAAATGGAAATAATGAATCTATGGAAAATAATTCGTTGAAATTTTTGGCTGAAGAATTAAGAAAAAATGGTTTTGCATCATTGCGTTATGATAAAAGAGGTATTGCAAAAAGCCAAGAGGCTGGAGGTGAAGAAATAAATTTACGTTTTGATAATTATATAAATGATGTTAAAGATTGGGTTGAATTATTATCAAATGATAAGCGTTTTTCTAAAATAATAATTGCAGGACATAGCGAAGGGTCTTTGCTCGGAATTGTTGCTTCGGTAAACAACAAAAAAGTAAATGCTTTAATTTCTATTGCTGGTGCTGGTCGTCCAGCTGATGAAATATTAAAAGAACAATTGGACAAAACGCCACAATCGGTCAAAGATGTTGTATTTCCAATGATTGACACACTTAAACAAGGTGATACAATAGGAAATGTTCCTGTTATTTTTTATGCTCTATTTCGCCCAAGTGTACAACCTTATATGATTTCTTGGTTTAAATATAATCCTCAAATAGAAATTAAAAAACTAACTATTCCTATTTTAATTTTACAAGGTAATACTGATATTCAAGTTAAAGAAACAGACGCAAATTTATTAGCAACAGCACAACCTACAGCAGAATTAAAACTGATTAAAAATATGAATCATGTTTTAAAAGATTGCGACACTACGGATAAAGAAAAACAATTGCCAATTTATTCTAACCCTGATTTGCCTTTGAATAAAGAGTTTGTAGAGGTGTTAGTTGGTTTTGTTAAAAAGATAAAATAAGCTTTTCTATTTATTTAGATTTGTGTTCAACTTAATTTGAATGAATAAAACGATTTTTTATATTTCTTTCTTTTCTTGTTTTTCTTTGAGCTTTGTTTCTCGTGGACAAATAATAAACATTGATAAAACAGATACATCGAAGTATGATAAAAAAACTGTTATAAAATTAAATTTTGGAAGCGGTTTAGAAATTGATAAACAAAAAAACACCGTTTACGATGCAAGTAATGCTCTTGATTTGTCTCTGCAAAAATCAAAAGAATTATTGGTATTAGCAACCGGTTTTAGATTTACTTATAATGGACCTGAAGATATTTTAAATACAGGTTTTGTTCATTTGCGTTATCGGCACGACTATAATAATAAAATTCATCCCGAAGCTTTTGTTCAATACCAATGGGATACTAAAAGAGGAATAGAATACAGAACTTTGGGTGGTGCAAATATTCGTTGGAATAATTACTTACATCCAAAATTTAATTTAATACTTGCAACAGGATTAATGTATGAACAAGAACGCTGGAACTATACAGCAGTTGTTGATTCGGTAGATATTCCTACTAATACTAAAACAGTAGAAACAAAATATATTAAATCAAATTCATATATGAAATTTGAAATAAAAGTGAGTGATAATAGTGATTTATTTTTTACCACATTTATTCAAACCCGACCCGATAAATTTTTTATTTATCCACGCATTGCAAATGTTTTGAAATGGAATGTAAACGTAACAAAACACGTTGCTATTGAATTAAATTTTAATAGCATTTATGATACACGACCAACGGTTGCTATTTCAAAATTTTACTTTAGTTTTTCAGATATGATAACTGTAAAATTTTAATATTATAAAATTTACAATCCAAATTGAGCAGACAATTCTAACATTTTTATAATTGGCTTTTTTGCTTCACGAATTAAATTTTCTGATAAAATAATTTCGGGTTGTTCGTATTTAAGGCAATTATAAAGCTTTTCAAGCGTATTTAATTTCATGTGAGGACAATCATTACAAGCACAAGAATTATTTGGTGGAGCTGGTATAAATACCTTTGTTGGATTTAATTTTTGCATCTGATGAATTATTCCAGATTCTGTTGCAACTATAAATTCTGTTGCATCCGATTTTTTTGAATAATTTAATATACCTGTTGTGCTTCCAATATAATCAGCTATTTCAAGTAAGTTTGCTTCACATTCAGGATGTGCTAATAATTTAGCATTCGGATGTTGATTTTTAAGTTTAGTAATTTTTTCTAACGAAAATATTTCGTGAACCATACAAGCTCCATCCCATAAAACCATATTTCTGCCTGTTTTTTTATTAATATAAGCACCTAAATTTTTATCAGGCGCAAATATTATTTTTTGGTCTTTAGGTAAACTTTCAACTATTTGAACTGCGTTGGTAGAAGTACAAACAATATCGGTTAATGTTTTTAATTCGGCAGTACAATTGATGTATGAAATTACTAAATGATCGGGATGAAGTTTTTTAAATGCAGCAAATTTTTCAGCAGGACAAGAATCCGCTAATGAACAACCAGCTCGTAAATCAGGTAATAAAACTTTTTTGGATGGTGATAAAATTTTTGCTGTTTCAGCCATAAAATGAACTCCTGCAAAAACAATAATATCGGCAGTTGTTTTAGCTGCTTCTTGCGATAATCCCAAACTATCGCCAATATAATCGGCAATATCCTGTATGTCGGCATCTTGGTAGTAATGGGCAAGAATAATGGCATTTTTTTCTTTTTTTAGTTTGTTTATTTCGGTGAACAAATCTAATGATAAATCTATTGGAATATCCAGAAAACCTTTTTGTTTCAAATCATCAACCATATCAATAATATATTTTAATATTTAAATATAAATAAAAATTGTTGTTGTTATTGGTCTGTTAGTAATGTGTATAAAATTATCTAAAAAAATTGCTTTTAAGGGTTCTTACACTTCACCAACAGTAATAAAAAAGTTACATTTATATAATGTGTTGAAAAGCAGAAGAATTGTGCTTTATCAACAATGTGTTAGTAACGTTATTAGATGATAACTTTCATACAAAAATACTGTTAATTATGTAATAAACTTGTTGATGGTTTACTTAAAGTTGTAATAAAAAAATGTAGGATTATAAAAAAATTAAGTCAAGGAATATTGTATTTCAACAAAGCAAGAAAAATCTTCAACTGTTTTACAACACAATAAATTCTTATGAACACATTTTGTGTTGATAAAAATAAAAATATAGCCTTAATTATCAATGCTTTATTTTTCAACTTTACAAACGTGTTAATTGTGGTTAATAAGTACAAAAAACAGTAATAAATCAATATTTAAACTATGAAAATAGCAATAGGTTGCGACCATGCGGCATTTCAATTAAAAGAAAAACTAAAACCCTATTTACTTTCAAAAGGGTTCGATATAAAAGATTTTGGTTGTTATTCCGAAGAACGAGCAGATTACCCAGATTATGCACATCCTGTTGCAAATGCAGTAGAAAATAAAGAATTTGATTTTGGTTTATTAATGTGTGGAAGTGGAAACGGAATAAACATGACCGCAAACAAACACAAAGAAATTCGTTCGGCACTTTGTTGGAATGCCGAAATAGCAGAGCTTGCACGTTTACACAACGATGCAAATATTTTGACATTACCAGCAAGATATATTACTGAAGAGGAAGCAAAAAAATGTATTGATGTTTTTTATTCAACAACATTTGAAGGAGGAAGACATGCGGATAGAGTAAAAAAAATAAATGAAGGATGTTAAATAAAACTAGAATATTAATAACCCTATTGTTTCCTACAATTATTTTTGCACAGGAAAAAGATACTGTTGCAATGCGCTATTCTAAAAATGTTACAGCAGCAGGAATGAGCAAGAATTTACATGTGTTGGCATCGGACGAATATGAAGGAAGAGAAACAGGAAAGAAGGGACAAAAAATGGCAGCAGAATATATTGCTAATCAATTTAAGCAAGCAGGAATTCCGCCATACAAAGAAAACACCTATTACCAACAATTTCCGTTGATGTTAATTTTACCAAGCCCCGCAGAAGTTTCAATCAACGAAAAAAAATACCAAGCAAATAAAGATTATTATAATTTTTCGGGACTGTCCGAAGGAACAGTAACAACAGACAAAATTTTATTTTTAGGTTATGGTATTGATGAAGAAAAATATAGCGACTATAAAAATGTGGATGTAAAAAATCGTGAAGTAATGATTTTGGAAGATGAACCATATTCAAAAGATTCTACATCGTTGATTACAGGAAAAAAATCAGCATCTATGTGGTCAACATATTATAGAACAAAAATAGAAAAGGCAAAAGAAAAAGGAATTAGTACTCTATTAATAATAGTAAAAAACATTGAAAGCAACATTGCCGAGAACAAACATCGTTTGGAATCTTCATCAATGAAATTGGAATTGAACAAAGATGAAATGCGTGTGATTTATATTTCGGAAGAAATGGCAAATGCACTATTGAAAAAACAAAACGTAACGAAAATAAAAAACAAAATTTCCAAAACAGGTTTGCCACAAAACAAAGAAGCAAAAACAAATTTGCAAATAATAATTAAAAATAATGTTCAAAAAATAAATTCCGAAAACGTATTGGGATATATTGAAGGAACAGATTTAAAAAACGAACTAATTGTTGTTACTGCCCATTATGACCATTTGGGAAAAGATGGAGATATTGTTTTTAATGGAGCAGATGATGATGGTTCTGGAACGGTTGCTGTTATTGAGCTTGCGCAAGCATTTGCAAAAGCAAAGCAAGAAGGAAAAGCACCAAGAAGAAGCATGTTGTTTATGACAGTTGCTGGAGAAGAAAAAGGATTATTGGGTTCATCATATTATGTTGATCATCCCGAATTTCCATTAAAAAATACGGTTTGCGATTTGAATATTGATATGATTGGAAGGCTTGATGAAAAACATGCAAACAATTCAAACTATGTGTATTTAATAGGTTCCGACAAGTTGAGTTCGCAACTTCACAACATTAGCGAAAGCGCAAATAAATTATATACAAACATTGATTTGGATTATATTTATAATGATGAAAAAGATAAAAACCGTTTTTATTATCGTTCCGACCACTATAATTTTGCAAAGAGCGGAATCCCTGTAATCTTCTATTTTAATGGTGTTCATAAAGATTATCACAAAGAAACCGATGAAGTAGAAAAAATAGATTTTAATAAAATGGAAAAAATTACACGCTTGGTTTTTTTCACAGCTTGGGAAGTAGCAAACAGAAACGAACGAATTGTAGTAGATTCAAACAAAAAATAAGCCTCACCCCTTTATCCCCTCTCCAAAAGGAGAGGGGGCGAACGGTGTTAAAGAAAGAGAAGTATGTCAACAGTATTAGAAATATTTTTAGAAGCATCAGAAAAAAAAGCATTTGATGTTGAGCATCGCAAAACCATAAAAACCAATATTGCGAAATACGATGCAAAAGTTTTGGAAGGAAAAGAACAATTCTCAAACCTTGAATTAGCAAGAACAAGAGCGGCTTCGCTTAAACAAAAATCGGTTGATAATTTAGAAAAATATTTAGTAGAATTTGAAGCAGCATTTATTAAGCGTGGCGGAAAAGTAATATGGGCGCAAGATGCGGAAGAAGCACTAAAAGAATCGCTTCAAATAATGAAACGCGCAAATGCAAAAACGGTGGTGAAAGCAAAATCAATGACTACCGAAGAAGTGCATTTTAATAGCGCTTTGCAAGCCGAAGGAATTGAAAGCATTGAAACCGATTTGGGCGAATACATTGTACAGCTTCGCAACGAAGCGCCTTACCATATTGTAACACCAGCAATGCACCTTTCTAAAGAAGATGTAGCAATAACATTCAACGAGAAAAAAGGAACACCAAAAGAATTTACGCCCGAACAAATTACAAATTATGTTCGCCTGGAATTACGCGAAAAATATAGCAAAGCCGAAGTTGGTGTAAGCGGAGCAAATTTTTTAATTGCCGATGTTGGAGCCATTGCTGTTACTGAAAATGAAGGAAACGGATTAATGTCGTCAGCATTTCCGAAAGTACAAATTGCTATTGTTGGATTGGAAAAAATAATTCCTTCTATTGCCGATTTAGATTTGTTTTGGTCGCTACTTGCAACACACGGAACAGGACAACAACTTACGGTTTATAACACCATTTATACAGGACCAAAACAAGCAGGAGAAATAGATGGTCCAGAAGAAATGTATGTGATTTTGTTAGATAATGGTCGCACTACATTATTAGCCGAAACAGCGCAGCGCAGAGCACTTTCGTGCATACGCTGTGGAGCTTGTTTAAATGCTTGTCCTGTATATCAAACCATTGGTGGGCACTCTTACGGAACAACTTATAGTGGACCAATCGGCTCTGTTATAACGCCTTATTTACAAGGCATTGACGAGTTTAAACATTTGAGTTATGCTTCAACATTGTGTGGAAAATGCACCGATGTTTGTCCTGTAAAAATTGATATTCATAAGCTTTTGTTATTGAACAGAAGCGATGCTGTTAAAAAAGGATTTACTACAAAAACAGAAAATTGGGTTTGGTTTTTTTGGAAAGGAGCAATGCTCAAGCGTAGTAAAATGGATAAAGGTGGAGCAAAACTAAAAAACTTTATGATTAAACAATTCTTTAAAAAACAATGGGGCGAACGAAGAGAGCTGCCACAAGTTGCACAAAAATCATTTAACCAAATTTGGAGAGAACGAAAAGGAATGAAGTAGAATTGCCCTCATTGCGAGGAACGAAGCAATCTCTACGCAAAGTGTTATTTGTGGATTGCTTCGTTCCTCGCAATGACCCACACAACAAAACTTGTAAATTAAATAAAATGTGGTAATTTTGGTTGAAGCATTAAATAAAAAAACCCCCCAACCATTCTTTTGTTTTATACGTAATTATTAAAAATACACAATCACATGAAAACAAATCTCTTAAAAATAATTGTACTTGCTTTTCTTTTTTCTTTTGTATGCTTTCAAAATAAAGCAAAAGCTTGTCATTTAGCAACCGTAACAATAGTTGGAAAAAGTAATTTGGGTGGAGGCGTTTATGAATACACAGTAGAAATTTGTACGGGTACAGGAGGAAGCGCAATGGGTTTGCTTTGTGCAACAGGAGCGACAGGAAACACACAAGATTTTTCTATTAGTGCTTCAGGAGGAACATTCACAGGAATTAATAATTCGGGTTTTACACCAACAGTAATAAGCGCATTTAATTCTGTAGTTTCAATAGGCGTTGTTTCTGGAGGGGTTCTTACTTATACTGCACCCTCTCCAATATATCAGATTCCTGCAACGGGCGACCCATGTACTTTATATGGTGCAATAACGCAATGGTGTTGGAATGTTACTTTTCAAACAACAGGTGAGCCAACAGACATTATAGTTAATGGAATTGAAGGTGTAGAAACAGGCCAAAATTCCACTCCTTGTATTTTATCAACAGGAAACCCATCTTACACTTCAGCTATAGCACCTCCTATTTGTTTAGTAACGGTTGATAGCGCAGGGCTTAACAATCAAATTATTTGGGAAAAAACACCCCCATCTACTATTGATAGTTTTATTGTTTATCGTTATAGCCCCGTTGCATTAAGTTATTTACGAATTGGAGTGGTTTCAAACGACTCTTTAAGTTTGTTTGTTGATACTGCAAGAAGCGTTGGAGGACCAAATGGAGGCGACCCACAATATACAAGCTATCAATACGAATTAGCGGCTCG
>JAYTXX010000030.1:0-3524 GCA_043742725.1 Bacteroidota bacterium
ATAACTAATTTAGATTTATTAAATTTTAGAATTTTAGAATTGACAATACCTTTATTAATTACTTTTATTACTTATTAAATATTACTTATTCCCCAAAATACTCTACATAGTTATTTTCTGTTTCGTAAAGTTTTACGCAATGCAATTTGCAATTGAGTTTGTTTACATAAGGCAATAATTCTTTCCAGATAGCAATAGCAACATTCTCTGTCGAAGGCATCAATCCCTTCATAAAATCAACATCCAGGTTCAGGTTTTTATGGTCTAATTTATCGGTAATATAAGTCCTGATAATGGAACTTAGTTCTTTCAGATTTACAGAGTAACCGGGATCAGGATTCACATTTCCTTTTACAGTTACATATAAATTATAATTATGTCCGTGCCAATTGGGATTAGCACATTTACCAAAGGTTTCAGCATTTTGTTCATCTGTCCAGTTTGGATTGTGCAATTTGTGTGCAGCATTAAAATGTTCTCTTCGAGTGATGTAAATCATTATAAATATTTTATTGCAAATATAACAGGATTTAATGTGAAATGTTTAAAATTAGGTAAATTGCAGCCATGAAAATCATAATTGTTTCGGCTACAAAATTTGAAATTCAACCATTGTTAAATGCAATGGATGAAGTTACCTACACATCCGAACATTTTATTCAAAGTAATTTCAAAAAACATAAAATCGATTTTTTAATTGCAGGAGTTGGAATGGTTGCAACAGCTTTTTATTGTGCAAAAAAAATCAACAACAATTATGATATTGCTTTAAACATAGGCATTTGCGGAAGTTTCAATAAAAATTTGGAATTAGGAACTGTTGTAAATATTTATGAAGATTGCTTTTCGGAACTTGGCGCAGAAGATGGAGAACTATTTTTGAATTTAGAAGATTTGAAATTAAATGGAATTTCAAAAATTAAAAACAAAAACGAATTCAAAAATAATTTATTGAATGAACTTCCAAAAGTGAATGGAATTACAGTAAATACTACTCACGGAAATGAATCGAGCATTGAAAAAACAGTTGAGCAATTTCATCCAACCGTTGAAAGTATGGAAGGTGCTGCATTTATGTTTGCCTGTGAAATTGAAAAAATTCGATATGCACAAATACGTTCTGTTTCCAATTATGTTGAACGGAGAAATAAAAATGCTTGGAATATTCCATTAGCAATAAAAAATTTGAATACTAAATTACTTGACATTATTAATGAATTTGAATAATCAAAATAATATACGCATCGGTTTTAGTCCTTGTCCAAACGATTGTTTTATTTTCGATGCAATGATTCATCAAAAAATTGACACAGAAGGATTAAAATTTATTCCTGTAATGCAAGATGTGGAAGCTTTGAATCAAAAGGCTTTTAGAGGTGAATTAGAAGTTACAAAATTGAGTTATCATGCTTTTGCATACTTAACAAAAACATATCAGTTGCTAAATGCGGGAAGTGCATTGGGTAATAATTGTGGACCACTACTAATTGCAAAAAGCGATGAAATTAAAAATGATGAATTGAAAATTAATAATTGTAAAATAGCTATTCCAGGAAAATACACAACCGCAAATTTTCTTTTATCATTAGCTTTTCCAAAAGCAAAAAATAAAATTGAAATGATATTTTCAGATATTGAAGATGCTGTATTATCAGGAAAAGTAGATGCAGGATTGATTATTCACGAAAATCGTTTTACATACGAACAAAAGGGATTAAAAAAAATAATTGATTTGGGTGAATACTGGGAAACATTGACTAACGCTCCAATTCCATTGGGTGGAATTGTTATTAAAAGAAATTTTTCGGAAGATTTAAAACAAAAAACAAATCGTGTGTTGCGAAAAAGTGTTGAGTTTGCATTTGCAAACCCTAAATCAAGCCTTAACTTTGTAAAAGAAAATGCACAAGAAATGAGTGAAGAAGTAATGTACAAACACATTGATTTGTATGTAAATAATTTTTCCATTGATTTAGGTTCAGAAGGAAAACGTGCAGTAGAATTATTATTTGATAAAGCACAAACATTAGGAGTGATAAATAAAATTGAAGAAGAAATATTTTTGAATAGTGATTTGAAAATTCGTAAAAATTTGTAATTTGTAGTTATGATAATAGTAACAGGTGCAGCAGGCTTTATTGGAAGCTGTTTGGTAAGTAAATTAAATCAAGAAGGATTTAATGATATTGTAATTGTTGATGATTTTTCTGATTCCGAAAAAATGAAAAATTTGGAAGGAAAAAAATATTCTCAACAAATTCATCGTGATGATTTTATTCAATGGTTGAAGGAAAATCAACGATTGGTGCAATTCGTTTTTCATATTGGCGCACGAACAGATACGACTGAATTTAACAAAGAAATTTTTGACAAACTCAATCTGAATTACACAAAAGATATTTGGAAAATTTGTGTTGAATTTGGATTGCCACTTGTGTATGCTTCGTCAGCTGCAACCTACGGTATGGGAGAGTTTGGCTATGATGATGATGAAACCAAAATTGAAAAATTAAAACCACTAAATCCTTATGGAGATTCAAAAAATGAATTTGATAAATGGGCTTTGAAACAAGAGAAAAAACCATACTTCTGGGTTGGATTAAAATTTTTCAATGTGTATGGTCCAAATGAATTTCACAAGGGAAGAATGGCTTCGGTGATTATGCATGCATTTAATCAAATTCAAGAAAAAGGAATTGTAAAATTATTTCGTTCGCATAATCCAAAGTATAAAGATGGTGAGCAATTGCGCGATTTCGTTTATGTAACAGATGTGGTTGAGGTTTGTTATTTTCTACTGCATCATCGCAAAAATTCAGGCATTTACAATTTAGGTTCAGGCAAAGCACGAACATTTTTAGATTTAGTAAAAAATACTTTTGCTGGTGTTGACAAAACTGCAAACATTGAATTTATTGACACTCCAATTGATATACGTGATAAATATCAATATTTTACAGAAGCAAATATGAATAAGCTAAAATCCATTGGTTACTCCAAACCCTTTTATTCATTGGAAGATGGAGTGAAAGATTATGTGGAAAATTATTTGGTTGAGAAAAAATATTATTAATTCTTTACAAATGAAAAAAATAATTCTATTTCACTTTCTGTTGTTTACCTTCTTTTTTATGAATGCTCAAACAGATAAAAGAGGAACGATTGTGGTAAAAAAATATAACTGTCTTGACCTTGAAGTTTGTCTAAAATGGGAATTGGATGACACTTTAACAATTTCTCAAATAAATAAAGTGGAAGGTTTAAGTGCTAAACTAAAATCAAAATGTAACGAAGACCATCATTGGAGTGTTCTGTCTTATGATATTTCAATTGATAAATCAAAACCAATTCACTATGTAAATAATTATGTAAATAATTTATTCAAGAAAATAAATAAGACAGGAACTATCACAATAAGAAATATCATTGTAAAGTACTCTACTTTTGCACAAAGTGATAAATTGATTCCAATTCCAGACAGAACCTTTTTTATAATTGAGGATAAAAAATAAAAATTCAGAAAA
>JAYTXX010000031.1:0-7401 GCA_043742725.1 Bacteroidota bacterium
GCACAGATGTAACCACAAGCAATGATAGCAAAACATCAAACTATACTACAACATTAACAGGTGCTTCTCTTCCATTTTTTGAAGGTTTTGAATCTACAACTTTTCCACCAACAGGCTGGACTAGAGTAAACATAGATGCTTCCACAACATGGGCAAGAGTAACAACTGCACACGCAAGTGGTGTGGCAAGTATAAAAATGGATGATTATAATTATTCTTCTACTGGACAAAGAGATGAAATGATTTCGCCTCCTATTGATTTAACTTCGGCAAGTAATGTTGGACTAACATTTAAAGTTGCACATCGTATTTATTCTGCATCATACAACGATACACTAACAGTAATGATTTCTACCGATTGCGGAAACACTTGGAATCAATTGTATAAAAAATATGGTAGCAATTTAGCAACCGTAACAGGCGGACAAACATCGGCATTCACTCCAACACCAACTCAATGGAGACTCGAAACAATTGATTTAGCTGCTTATGCAACAAGCAATACAGCACTTTTTAGATTTATAAATGGAAATGGAAACGGAAATAATCTTTATTTAGATGATATAAATATCCTTAATCTTTTAACAATTGGTATTGCCGAAATGAATAGCAATAAACCTCAAATTGAAATTTATCCAAATCCAATTAATGATGTAATGACACTTGATTATACGTTAATAAAAACTTCTTCAGTATCTATTAAAGTATATGATTTGCAAGGAAAAGAAATACAAGAGTTAATTTCTGAAAAAGAAAAAAACACGGGAAAATACAAAGCCACTTTTGATATGAAAGCATACAAATCTGGAATGTATTTTATTTCAATAATTGCAGGCGATAAAATTTCTACACAAAAATTTGTAGTTACACATTAATATAAATAATACTGATGTATGAAATCAATGTTCAACAATAAATCAATTTATCTGTTAAAACAAATTCATACATCAGTTTCTTTTTTTTCAATACTTCTCTTCTTTTGTTTTAATTTTTTTTCTGTTCAACTCGTTGCTCAAAGCGAAGACAAACCACAAACCGACACAACCGATATTGCAGGAAAAGCTCTTATTGCAGGCAATATTAAATGCGATTCGGCATTGGTAAAAATAAAAAACAAGGACATCAAAAAAGCAAATTTCTTTTATCAAGAAGCACAAAAGGATTACAAAAAAGCAATAAAATTAAATGTCAATTTGGGAGATGCGTACTTCAAATTAGCAATATTGCAAACTAAAACAAAAGATTATAAAAATGCAATGTTGAATTTCAACAAAGCAATTTCATTAGATTCAACACGAGGAGATTTTTATAGAGAACGAGGAATTGCACTTGTTTTACAAGGAAAACAAAAAGATGCAATGGCTAATTTTAACACAGCGTTGGATAAAAATATAGAAGATGCTGAAGCTTTTTATCAGCGAGGATTATTAAAATCTACAGGACGAGACTCTCAACCTGCATTAGAGGATTTTGCATTGGCATTAGAACAAAAACCCAATTTTGAAATTGTATATTTTGAAAGAGGAAAAATTTATCACGATAAAAGAAAAGATTATGTACTTGCATTGGCTGAATTTAACAAAGTAATTGAATTAAATCCTGATAATAACGAAGCGTATTTGTGGAGAGGAAAAACAAAATTTAATGGTGGCGATTTCAAGGGCGCTGAAAAAGATTTAAGTCGATTTATTGATATGGAACCCGAAAATATAGAAGCATTAATTACAAGAGGTGCGGCTCGTTTGAATAACAATGACAATACAAATGCTATAAAAGATTTTGATGAAGTAATAAAATTAGATTCTAAAAACTTTATAGCGTACACCAATCGTGGAACGGCAAAAGGTGCGATGAAAAATTTTGCTGAAGCATTAGCAGATTTAGATATGGCAATAAAAATAAAATTCGATTATTCTCCAGCTTACATTGATAGAGCATTGGTAAAATACATGAGCAAAGACAAAAAAGGTGCTTGCGCTGATTTAAGAAAAGCCGATGGATTGAATAATGAAAAAGCGTATGAATTACTGCAAAAATATTGCAATGACGCAAATGGCAGATAAACTAATTAGTATATTTTAAAGCCGTTGGCTCCTCTCCTACTCTATAAATTACAATATTTATTTTTTTATCAGAAGTAAATTCCAATTTCACAAAACCTGTTTTCGTATCGTCTTGAAAAATGGAATCAAACTTTTTATTTTTTCGCAAATGCGATAACTTACTTCCCGCACCACTCACAATGTATCGAATAGCGCCTTGTTTAAAAAATTGCAAATTGTGCTCGTGCCCTGAAGCGTAAATAATATTGTCGTATTTATTTAGCGATTGCATTATTCTATTGCGCATTTTTTTATAACGAGGTTGCGCTAAATCCTGCGTATATAAACGATTTAAACCCATCAATCCAAAAATTTGAAATGGCGTGTAATTAACTAAAAAACGCCAAGGTTGCAAACTTCTTGAATGTTTTCCATTTGTAAACAATGGATGATGTGCCGCTACAATTACTTGTTCATTATTCTGTTTTGCAATGTTCAACAAACTATCCAAATGGAAATAAAACAATTGAATCGTATTTTTTTTAGAACCAATTTTATTTTTTTTATACAAATGCAAAAACCATTGTGTATCAATCATTATCAAACGCAACTTTTCATCAAGCATAACTGTTTCTGGACCCGGCAAACCATGTGCTGGCAAAAATGTAGAAGTATTTCTATTTGCAACTGTTGATTTTTGCTCAAAATAATCATTCACATATTTTTCTTGATTGGCAAGCACTTTCAAGCCTTTTTGCTTTTGCGAACTCCAATCGTGGTTACCGGGAATAAAATATACTTGCCCTTTGTAACCGTTTAAAATTTGAAGTTGAGATAACAAATGTAATTCCGATTTTTTATCATTCTTCTTCAATCCACTTGGGTAAATATTATCACCTAAAAAAATTACGGCACTGTTCAAATTATTTTTCAATTCCTTTTCAAGCATCAGCAATGCTTTTCCCGAAACGGTATCTTCTCCTGCATCTCCTATTAAATAAACAGAAAATGAATTTGAAGATTGAGCAACTAAAAAAATTGAAAAACAAAAAAAGAAAATTGCAAGTATGTATTTCATATCACAATTTTAAAATTTGTTGATGAATTTGTAACACTTGAGGTATAAGCAATTGCTGTTCATCATTATAAATAACAAATTGAGAACGCTTTATTTTTTCTTCATCAGTTAGTTGATTATTCATTCGTTCTATTACTTGTTCTTCAGTAATATTATCACGCAAAACAGAACGTTTTATTTTTAAATCTACGGGAGCTGTAACTACAATTATATTATCTACTTGCTTGTAAGCGCCACTTTCAAACATAATTGCAGCTTCTTTTAAAACATACTTTGAGGATTGATTTTTATTGCACCACTCTTCAAAATGCTTTGCAACAGCAGGATGCACAATACTATTTAATTTTTGTAAATTTTCTTTATCATTAAAAACAAGGTTCGCCAATTTTTTTCTATCAATATTTTTGTCAGAATTTAAAACATCGTTTCCAAAATAATTGGTAATAGATTTTTTTACATCAAATTCATTCAATATTTTTTTTGCTTCTTCATCGGCAGAATAAATAGAAATCCCTAAAAGTTCAAATATCCTACAAACAGTGGTTTTACCACTTCCTATTCCGCCTGTAATTCCAATTTTTAGCATTTAATTTTATTTACGAATGATAAATTCTACTTTTTCTGGATTTATTTTTACCGAATGAATTGTGTTTGGAAATTTTACTAACTGTACTTTCAAATGACTATTTCCTAACTCAATTTTATTATAATCAACTATTGCTTTGAACATTGTTTCATTAATTTTTTCATAATCATCAAATGCAATATTAAATTTAACTAAAACCTTATCAGGAAAGGTTTTTAAGTTATATCCCATTGGTAAATTTTCAGCATAAATTGGAAGTAAAATATTTCCTTCTGTAAATTTTTTCACATCCACAGTTGCCTCAACTGTTGATTGTGATACATCAACTAATTTTAATTGTTGAGTTTGCAAAATAGTTAATTTCACAGAAACTACATTCGAAATATTTTTCAAATCCATTGGTTCTGTTTCCACAAATTTAATTTTATCAATCACATCAGCAGCACCAGAAATACTTACAAATGCTGGATTTAATTTTACCGAATCGGTAAGTTGATATTGCGGTAAAAAGCTAATATTCAAGCGAGGTTTAACGGGAACTGACTTTGTAATTTTTTTATTAAAATTTAAAAATATAGTATCGGGATAAATTTTTTGAATCTTAACAGCATTGCTAAATTGCGCTGTAAATTTATCAATACGAGCATTGGTAAGTAAATAAAAATGATTTTTTTCTGACAAGGGTTTTGCATCTTTAATATCAACAGAAACAACCTCTTTGGCTTGTTTAAATTTATAACCAAGAATATTAAAACCATTTGATTTAATTTCTATTTCAATGTTTTCGGGCAAATGATTTGCAATCACATTATCCGTTGGAAAATTGATATACTTCACAGGAAAACGAAAACTCATTGTATATTCTTTTGAAAAAGACATCATCAACCAAAAAAAAGTGGCAATGAGTACACATATTAAAAATGTAATTACACGTTTGTTTAAACGAACACTTTCTTTTTCGGGCATACTATAGTTTTATAAAACAATTTAATCCTTCAACAAAAATAGTCAATTGAAAAGGATAAAAAAAAATAGCGTTGAGTTTTTGCTCAACGCTATCTGCAATTTGTTTGTTGTTAAATTATTTTTGTTCTGCTCCTATTAGCGTGGATGCATCCATCGAAACAGCACTTCTCTCTATTTTTAATTTGTTCCCACCTTCTACTTCAATAATAAAAGTTGTATCATTCACATCGGTAATTTTACCATGAATGCCACCAATAGTAATGATTCTATCGCCTTTTTTAATATTCTCACGAAACTTTTTTTGATCTTTTGCCTTCTTCAATTGAGGACGAATCATAAAAAAATAAAATACTACGATAATTAAAATTAACGGAAGAAATTGACCTAACTGACCCATAATTGTTTTGTTTTTTTAATTGTTATTATTGATTTATTATTTACGAAAATTATTCTGCTTCAGGAACTATAATGGTTGAAGCAATGGTAATTACTTTTGTACTTGGATTACAATTAGTAACTAATGTAATTGTTTTTTTTACCAAACCTGATTTACCTTCACTATCAAAAACCACATCTATTTTTGATTGTTCACCTGGCTTTACAGCTGTTTTGGGATAAGAAGGAATAGTACAACCACAGCTTGCTTGAGCTGATGATATTACCAAATCGGAACCACCAGTATTTTTAAAAACAAATGAATACGAAACTTTTTCGCCTTGCATAATTTTTCCAAAATCATGTTCTTCTTCAGTGAAAGTGATAATTGGTGCTGAACCAACTGTTGCAGGTTTATCCGATGCTGTAGCTGGTACATTAATCACATCTGTGGAAATAGTAGATGATGCTGTTTCATCTTTTTTTTCTTCCTGTTTACAAGCAACAGCAAATAGAACTACCGAAGCAAGTACAAATTTTAAAGCTGTTTTCATTTTATTTATTTTTTATTTTTATTTTTTTATATACTACAGAAAAGCTATTCCATCAAGCCTCTTCCAACTTTATTCAATTCATTTTTTGTTTTAAAATCAGCAACCAATTTATCCAATATTCCATTAATAAATAGTTTACTTTTTGGTGTGCTATACATTTTTGATATTTCAATAAATTCGTTCAATGTTACTTTCACGGGAATACTTGAAAAATGCAAAAGCTCTGTAATAGCCATTTTCATTAACAAAACATCCATCATTGCAATACGATCAACTTCCCAATTTTTTGTTTTATCTCCAATTAATTTTTCTGTTTCATCGTTTGTAATTACTGTTTGGCGAAATAAATCTTTCACAAAAAGTTCATCTTCTTCACGGTCTTTGTATAATGGACTTAATTTAAAATCAGGCGAAGCATCTTCTTTAAACGACTCTATTGTTTTTACAACTGTTGGATTTACAATGTAAATATCATCTCCCCAATGTAAATTTTTTTCTTCATAAAAATGATTCAACAATTCAAAATCAGCAATGTGTTCTTCAAAAATTTCAAGAATAAAATCGCGGTGAGTTGTGTAATCATCAGCACTTACGTGCATGTATTTTCCATAGCTATCCGAAATTTTTATCGTGTTAAATATTTTTCGAACCAACTCAAATTCATTGTTCCAATTGATTTTCCGATTATTCATTTCGCGTTGCAAATGAATATTTTCACCCAATTGTTTTAAAAATTTATTTTCAATGAATTTTAAATTTGGATTAAGTTCTTCTTGTGTTGGCAAATGTTTTTCTTTCGCATCTTCGGAAATGCTACTTGCAACGTGTTTTAATTCTAATAAAAACGATAATTGATAAATGTATAAATCGTAAATTTTATCAATTCCAGTAAACATATCCCTTTCGCCTCTTGCCAAATCAGTTGTATCGGATTGAAAAAATCCATATAACGCCTGCATTACTTTTATTCTTAAATATCTTCTGTTTAGCATTTTCTCTACAAGTTTGTACGAATTTTAAAAAGTAACTTTTATTTTGGCAATATCAGCAATGCGTTTTTCTGCAATTCTATTTGCTGCCATATAAGTTGGAATATTTTGTTCTTTTGAAATTTTGAAAATATTCAAAGTTGTATCGTAAATTTTTTCAGCGTGTGCCAAAGCTCTTTCTCTATTGTAGCCTTCCAATTCATAAAACACATTAATAATACCACCTGCATTTACAACAAAATCGGGTGCATATATAATTCCTTTTTCAATCACCATTTTACCGTGCACATTTTCATCAGCCAATTGATTATTAGCTGCACCACAAATAATAGAACATTTTAAACGATTCAAAGTATCAGTATTTACAGTTGCTCCCAAAGCGCAAGGTGCATAAATATCCATATCCAAATCATAAATTTTTGTTCCGTCTGCAATTATTTCAGCTCCTGTTTCTTTAGCAACAGCCTTTACACGCTCTTCATTAATATCAAAAATAGAAACCTTTGCTCCTTCTTTTACCAAATGTTTTACAAGACTTTCGCCAACGTGACCAATTCCTTGCACCACTACTTTTTTTCCTGACAAACTATCATTTCCCCATTTTTCTTTTGCCGATGCTTTCATTGAAAGATAAACACCATAGGCTGTAACAGGCGATGGGTCGCCACTTCCGCCCATACTTTCAGGCAAACCACTAACAAAATTTGTTTCCATTTTTATGTATTCCATATCTTTTGTTCCAACACCCACATCTTCGGCTGTGATGTATTTTCCGGAAAGACTATTAATAAATTTTCCGAATCTGCGCATC
>JAYTXX010000032.1:0-16277 GCA_043742725.1 Bacteroidota bacterium
CGTATTTTTTTCTTTTAAATCTTTAGTATTGATTGTTTTTGTTTGAACAAAAGTGCTATCAGAAACAACCGAAAGATTATAATTTTGATTTTCTATAACTGCTGTTTTTATTACATAATTTCCATTTTTATCACTTTTTGTTTCTTCAATTGTATTTCCTTGTTTATCGGAAAGTGTAATGTCTGCCACAATTGGTAAGCTATCGGAATTAACAATATTACCTTTGATTTCAACATTTTTTACAAAGTAAAAATGAATAGTATGTCCTTTTCCTTCGGGAGTTACATTGTCAAGAACAAGCATATATTTCTCACCTTTTTTCACATCAATGGATCTTGAATAAGCAACTCCAATACCTTCTCCAATAGTATTTTTGATAGTATTTGATTTTAATCCAGTAACACCTTTCACTGATTTTTTAATATTAGAAAGATTACTCCTTAATGGTTTTAATTTATTTTTTTTCATTGCATCACAAAATGTAGAATCAACATATTGATATAATAAAAAATCATAATCATTTGTTGTGTCTTGTGGTACAATATCAAAAATAAGTTCACCATCTTTTGCTATTGATAATAAATACCAAGCAGAATTGTGTTCACCTTCAAAAGTTAAATTGCTATTTGATTTGAAGTCTTGTATTTCCCCAAAACCTTTTGTAGAAAGCGTAGGTCCATAATTGAAGTTAGTGTTCAGTGAAATAGGAATTGCTGTTTTGCAATCACTTGAAATTGTTTTTAAAGGATTAGATTGGGTTGGAGATTTTATTTGTGGAGATTTTGTTTGAGCAAAACAAAATAAAGTAGAAAAGAAGAAAAGTGCTAATGGTTTAATTTTTTTCATTTGACGATGTAATTTTTATTTCTTATTTCTTCTTTCTTTCTCTTTCATAATCAAGCTTAACTCACGTCCTGTTTGCCCTTTCACTGAAGTATTTTCTTGTGCTCTACGAATTAAATAAGGCAATACTTCACTTACAGGTCCATAGGGAACATATTTGGCAACATTGTATCCTGCGTTGGCTAAATTATAACTGATGTGGTCGCTCATACCAAGTAATTGCGAAAAATAAATATGGTTGTTAGCCGAAGTAATATTTTTTTCTTGCATCAATGTTGCAAGTTTCATAGAACTATTTTCGTTATGTGTTCCTGCACAAATTGCAATTTTGTTTACATTTTCAGCGCAAAACAAGAGCGCTGCATCATAATCTTTGTCTGTGTTTTCTTTTGTGTCTTGAATAGGTGATGAATAACCTTTTTCTGCAGCTCTTACTCTTTCCTTTTCCATATAGGCACCACGAACAAGCTTTGCTCCTAAGTAATAATTTCCTTTTTGCGCCAATTCAAACGAATGTTTTAAATAAACCAATCTATCTTTTCTATAAAGCTGAAAAGTATTGTAAACAATAGCTTTTTCAATATTATATAATGTCATCATTTTATTTGCCATATCATCAATGGCGAGTTGAATCCAGCTTTCTTCGGCATCAATAAAAATTGGAATGCCAGCATCGTGAGCAGTTTTGCAAATTGTATTTACTCTATTTTCAATACGTTCAAATTCTTTTTGCTCGTCAGCAGTCAATGTTTTGTTCGCGGTAATTTTTTCTAATAAATCAAAACGAGCCAAGCCTGTAACTTTAAAAACACAAAATGGAATATTTTTATCGTTCTTTGCTTTTGCAACTGTGGCAACTGTTTCAGCTGTGCAAGCATCAAAATCTTTTTCTGTTTCTTTTCCTTCAACAGAGTAATCTAAAATAGTTCCAATGTTATATTTTCCTAAATCTTTTATTGTTCTATCACATTCTTCAATGTTTTCTCCACCACAAAATTGCTTGAAAATAGTAGCCTTTATCAATGCTTTGATTGGTAAATGTGTTTTAATGGCAAAGGTGGTAAGATGTTTTCCAGCTTTTACAAAAGAACTATTAGAAACTAATTTGAATAACCAATAGGAGCGATTCAAATCGTTTTGTGTTTTTCCAGAAAATGCAATTTCTGTATTGTTGAATGATAACATAAATTGAATATTTATTTCAACACAAATATATCAAAAACATAGTTCTAATTTTAATGATAAACGCTTGTTTTGAAATTTATATATTTGTAGGAATCAAAAATATATGACAGAAATCATTGCGCATAATTATTCGGTTATAGTTTCTAAAAATATTTCCAAACAATTAAATACTTTTTTCAAAGTCAATAAAAATAAGTATTCCAAAATTTTTATTTTGGTAGATGAAAATTCTTTGAAATTTTGTTACCCACAATTGGTTGAACAGGTTGATGCTTTTAAAACTGCCGAAATTATTGAGATTGATAGTGGCGAACAAAGTAAAACCATTGAAGTTTGTTCGCAAATTTGGAGTGCTTTGAGTGAATATGGTGCCGATAGAAAATCATTGTTTGTCAATTTTGGTGGTGGAGTAATTGGCGATATGGGCGGATTTATTGCTTCTACTTTTAAAAGAGGAATTGATTTTATAAATATTCCAACCACATTATTATCGCAGGTGGACGCTTCTGTTGGTGGAAAAGTAGGCATTGATTTGAATCATTTAAAAAATGAAATTGGTTTATTCAACAATCCGAAAGCAGTTTTTGTAAATCCCGATTTTTTAAATACACTTGATAAACGTCAAGTTTTATCAGGCTTTGCCGAAGTTATTAAACATGCTTTAATTGCCGATAAAAATTATTGGCAACAATTAAAAGCATTTCATTTTTCTGATTTTAAGTTAATAGATGAAATTATTACTTCGTCAATAAATATAAAAAACACAATTGTTTTGCAAGATCCGAAAGAACAAAATTTACGAAAAATTTTAAATTTTGGACATACGATTGGACATGCAATTGAAACTTTTTCATTAGAACATACTAACAAAAAAGCATTGCTTCATGGCGAATCTATTGCTGTTGGAATGATTTGCGAAGCCTATCTTTCCAATCAATTGTGCAAACTTACAAGTGATGAATTAAAAGACATTACACATTTTATTTTAAGTAATTTTAGTGCTGTTGAAATTGATTCAATGGACAATCATCGCTTGATAGAATTGATGCAACACGATAAGAAAAATGAAAAAGGAGATATACATTTTTCATTACTTTCTTCCATTGGAAAATGCGAAATAAACAAAACTGCTAAAGCCGATTTGATTATTGAATCGTTAAAATATTATTCGCAACAAGCAAAATATTTTGACAAATGAATTACCGCATTTCCAAGCCCAACAAAGCATTAACGGGAACCATTAATCTTACCGCTTCTAAAAGTGAAAGTAATCGTGTGTTGATTATTAAAGTTTTGTGTGAAGAAAAATTTAAAATCGAAAATTTAGCAACAGCCGAAGACACAACTGTTTTGAACGAAATTTTAAAAACTAAAATTTCAAATCAACAAACGCATTTGTTTGATGTAGGTGCGGCAGGAACAACGATGCGTTTTTTAACAACTTATTTTTCTACACAAGAAGGAACTTTTATTTTAACAGGTTCTGAACGAATGAAAAAAAGACCAATTGCTATTTTGGTAAATGCACTTCGTGAATTAGGCGCAAACATTGAATATTTGGAAGAAGATGGTTTTCCGCCATTGAAAATTACTGGACAAAAATTAAAAGGTGGAACGATTGAAATTGATGGAAACATTAGCAGCCAATACATTTCAGCCTTGTTGATGATTTCTACTGAATTGCAAAATGGATTGGTTATAAAATTTAAAGGCGAAATTGTTTCTCGTCCATATATTAATATGACTTTGAAAATGATGCAAGAGTTTCGTGTTTATGGTCAATGGCAAAAAAACTCAATTTCTGTTAGCAAACAAAATTATCACGTGAAGAGTGAAACAGATTATGCTTACAAAGTTGAAGCTGATTGGAGTTCTGCATCTTATTGGTATGCTATTGCAACATTGTGCGATGAAGTTGATTTTTATATTGAAGGGTTGAAATACCGAAATTTACAGGGCGATGCAATGGTTGCGGATATTTTTTCTTTCTTTGGAATAAAAACGAAGTACACACAAAATGGAATTCATTTGTCAAAAATTAAAGCAAAGAAAGAACATTTTGGTTTTGATTTTTCTGACTGTCCTGATTTAGTTCAAACGGTTGCTGTTGTTGTGAGTGCATTAAAAATACCAAGTTTGTTTAATGGCATTAGAACACTAAAAATAAAAGAAACAGATAGAGTTCTTGCATTAAAAAATGAGTTGAAAAAATTAGGAGCGGAATTAGAAATTATTACTGACGATTCAATAAAAATTATTCCAGCCACAGAATTGAAAACTCCAAAATTAATTTCTACATACAAAGATCATCGTATGGCAATGGCTTTTGCTTCGTTGGCTGTAATGTTTAATAATATTGAGATTGAAGATGTTGATGTGGTAAAAAAATCATATCCGAATTTTTGGAATGATTTAAAAAGTGTTGGTTTTGTATTGGAAGAAATTTGAGTTGAATTGTTTATTCAAAATCTTTATACAACAAATATTTTTTGCGGATAACTTTAAATTTATTAATTCCTTCCTGCCAACTTTTACGAATTTCATTTTCATTCACACCATCTATGATTTGCTTTTTCAACAAGGCATTGCCAGCGTGGTAATTAAAATTATCATCAAAGAAAGTAGTTTTATCGGGAGTGTTTTTATAAGTGCCTTGCAACCAGAATAAATATATTTTTTTTGTATCTTTCATGTATTCACTACCAAAACTTTGTAAGTTATAACCATAACAAACTTGTCCTTTGTATTTTGGTTCCATTGCACCAGCCTTTGGTTCTGGGGTAAATGTAAATGTGGCTTCTTTTAAAGTTGGATGTCCAATTACTTGAAAAGGCAAATCTGTTCCACGACCAACTGCTACAACAGTTCCTTCAAACAAACCTAAACTTGGATACAAATACACCGAAGCCATGTTTGGTAAATTTGGTGAAGGACGAATAGGTAATTGATACATATCGTTATGCGTATAATTTTCGAGTGTAATGATTTTTAAATTACATTTTACATGACCATTCAACCAGCCTTCGCCATTTATCATTTGTGCATATTCGCCAATGGTCATACCATATACAAGCGGAACAGGATGTAAGCCTAAAAAAGATTTGTACGCATCTTCCAAAATCGGTCCATCTACATAATATCCATTTGGATTTGGTCTGTCAAAAACAATTAATTGTTTGTTGTTTTCGGCACAAGCCTCCATAGCGTAATGTAGCGTTGATAGATAAGTGTAAAACCGCACACCAACATCTTGAATATCAAAAATAACAATATCCACATCTTTTAAACTTGCAGCCGATGGTTTCTTGTTTTTTCCATACAATGAAATAACATTCAAACCAGTTTTCGCATCTTTTTCTGTTGCTACTTTTTCGCCAGCATCAACCAAACCTCTAAAACCATGTTCAGGACAAAAAACTTTTTTAATCTTCACGCCCAGTTTTAATAGGCTATCTACTAAATGTGTATTTTTTATTGTTGATGATTGATTGGCAATAATAGCAACCGATTTGCCTTTTAATAAAGGAAGATAAATATCCGTTCTATCTGCACCTACTTTAATATCCTTAATTGTTTTAATAGTATTATCAACAGCAGTAATGCCTTGCGAATGAATTTGGAAACTCAAAAAAACAAATGTTATAAAAGCAAATAGCTTATTCATCTTCATTGTAAAATACTATTTTTGTGTCAATATAAACAAAGGCTCAAAGCTAATAAATTTTGAATATAGAACGCTTCATTGCTAAACGTATCATTTTTGGAACAGGTGGTTCTAATCAATTATCACGCCCTATTGTGCGAATTTCTATTTTAGGAATTGCTTTGGGTTTGGCAGTAATGATTCTCACAGTAGCTATTGTTACTGGCTTTCAGCAAGAAATTAGAAATAAATTAATTGGATTTGGTTCGCACATTCAAATTACAAACTACGATGCCAATGTGAGTGATGAGCCTCAACCTATCAGCAAAAATCAACCTTTCATTGATGAATTAAAAAATGATTCGGATGTACATCACATTCAAATTTATGCAACAAAAAGTGGTATCATAAAAACCAAAACAGATAATGAAGGAGTTTTAATAAAAGGTATTGGAGCAGATTATGATTGGAGTTTTATTAATTCGAATTTGAAATCTGGAAATACTTTTACATTAAGCGATACAGGAGTTTCAAAAAATATTATTATTTCAAAATATTTAGCAGATAAATTGGAATTGAAGTTGAATGATAAAATGATAATTTATTTTTTGACGAAAAAAAAGGATAGTACTTCTGTTGAATATGAACAACGAGTGAAAACATTTTTTATATCTGGAGTTTATGAAACAGGTTTTGAAGACATTGATAAACACCTTGTTTTGGTGGACATCAAGCAAATTCAAAAATTAAATTATTGGGACGAAAATCAAATTGGCGGATTTGAAATTGCTATAAATGATTATAAAAAAATTGATGCAGTAGGAGAGAAGGTGAATGATTTGGTAGGGCAAGGATTAATTGCACAAACGGTGAAAGAGCTGAATGCAACTGTTTTTTCGTGGCTTGATTTACAAGATTTGAATGCTATCATTGTAATTACATTAATGATTTTGGTTGCAGGAATAAATATGATTTCGGCTTTGCTGATTTTGATTTTGGAACGTACCAATATGATTGGAATTTTGAAAGCATTGGGTGCAAAAAATAAGAGTATTCAAAAAATATTTTTGTACAATGCAAGTTATCTAATTGCAAAAGGTTTGTTGTGGGGAAATGTGTTAGGCATTGGAATTGCCTTATTTCAAAAGCATTTTGGGGTTTTTAAATTAGACCAAGCAACGTATTATGTTTCTGTAATTCCTATTGATATAAATTGGGTAACCATTTTATTATTAAACATTGGCACATTGTTGTGTTGTTTGTTGATGCTAGTAATTCCAAGTTTTATTGTTTCAAAAATTACTCCTGTAAAAGCTATTAGGTTTAGTTGAAAAATTATTTTTTACAAGTTACAAGAGAATAACAGCACGAGTGGGATACGGCTGATGTTAGGTGGCATTTTTATTTGTTATAAGGTCTAATATTTTCTTCGGGTCTTGCCTGTTGTCCCAGAATGCGGTGATTATTAGATGCTCTTCTAAAGTCTTATAGTAAATGCTAAAGTAACCCATTGCTGACACCCTTGTGTCTGAATACCCAGCAGATTTGAATGATTCGGGATGTTGAGAGATAATTTTTATTTGCCTCGCAGTTAGTTTAATTAACTTTTCTGCATATAAAGTTGAGCCATTTCTTTTTGTCCAGTATTTTAAAATTTCTCGTCTTTGTTTAGCAGCAGTATCAGTCCAAACTATACTCCTTTTAGCCATAACAAATCTTCTTTGTCTAGTTGATTCTGAGAAATTAATCTACCGTGTTTAATGTCTTTGTCGCTTAACTTTAACATTAACACTTGTTCTTCGGTTAAGTTTACTTTGTTTTTTTCAAGCTTGCTATTACCTACTAATTCATTCAACGCTTTTAAGTAGTCTATATTTGAGATGGTCAACAGTTTTTCTATTAGTCCATTTCTTAAGTTGTCAACTTGTGCCATATTAATATTTTTTGATAAAGATAATGAAAAATTATTTTTTGCAAGATACAAGAGAATAACAGCACGAGTGAACACCGTAGATGAACAACAGGAATTTTGTCATTTTTCCAACTTTTGCGAAATTTTTTTTGATACAAACTAATTTGTTTTATTTTTGGAGAGAGGAAATAGTACTAAACTTAAAAAGCCTTTAACTAATTTTTGAAAAAATTAAATACATTTACAAATAATATAAATGGTAAAAAAAAATATACGAAATTAGTTTCGTTTAGTGGAATATTATGCGTCATTTTGGAGAAGGTGCGTAACGAGTTTTATCGCAACGAACAAACTGTAAAAGTAAAAACGAATGAAGAAAAAAAGTAGCATTCGCAATTTATTTTAACAGTTCTTGACTGACAATTAATTTTTATGTTTGCAAACAAAAAAATGGAGACCAGCAACCACTTAAATAAACGGGGCGACACCGAAAAGCCATACGAGTAGGAAACAAAAAAATAATATATATGAAACGCTCTATCTTTTTTACCATTATCGCAGTTCTGTCCGGTTTCTTCGGACTATTTATGTCACTTGCAACTTCTACTGCTGCCGAAGGATTTGGAATGGAAGCAAGCCCACAGTATATTTCTCTTATGAGGTCTTTCGGGCTTATGCTTTTCAGTACTGCGGTGTTGGCTTTTTTAGTACGAAATGATTCCGACTCAAAGACAATGAAGTCGGTTTTGATTTTTAATGTGCTTGGGAACGGACTTGGAGTTTTAGCAGGTGTTTATAGTGTAATGCAAGGAACATTTGAATTTGCGAAAATTGCTCCCGGTTTGTGTGTTCCTTTAATTGGCACAATTGGCTTTTTGATTTACCTTTTAAAAATGAATACGATTACATCTGAAAAATAAAATTCAGCGATACGCATTAGGGCTTCGGTTGCAAAAGCAAAATATAAGCAGTGCTTACAAAAATAAACAACCGCCTTGTTCAATATAGAGCAAGGCGGTTTTGTTTCAAATATCACTCCTGTAATAGCAATACGGTTTTATTGAGAATGCTTTCCCTTTTTTTCGTATTTTCACAACCTCAAAAAAATAAAACAATGACAAAATTTCGTAAAGCAAGCAACAATATTCTTGAAACTATTGGAAACACGCCAATGGTGCGTATCAACAACATTACAAAAGATATAAAAGCAACAGTGTATGCAAAAGTAGAAACCTTTAATCCTGGAAATTCTATTAAAGACCGTATGGCGTTGAAAATGATTGAAGATGCTGAAAAAGATGGTCGTTTGAAACCAGGTGGAACAATCATAGAAGGTACAAGTGGCAATACTGGAATGGGTTTGGCAATTGCGGCAATCATCAAAGGATACAAATGTATTTTTACAACTACTGATAAACAATCCAAAGAAAAAGTAGATGCCTTGCGCGCCTTTGGTGCCGATGTTATTGTGTGTCCTACGGATGTAGAACCAGAAGACCCACGTTCGTATTATTCTGTTTCATCACGTTTGGTAGCTGAAGTGCCAAATGCTTGGAAACCGAATCAATATGATAATTTGAGCAATTCGCAAGCGCATTACGAACAAACAGGTCCTGAAATTTGGGAACAAACCGAAGGAAAAATTACGCATTTGGTTGTAGGCGTTGGAACTGGTGGAACAATTAGTGGAACTGCTAAATATTTAAAAGAAAAAAATCCAACTATAAAAGTTTGGGGAATTGATACGTATGGTTCTATTTTTAAAAAATACAAAGAGACAGGAATTTTTGATAAAAATGAAATTTATCCATACATCACCGAAGGAATTGGTGAAGATTTTTTACCCGAAAATGTTGATTTTACGTTGATTGACAAATTTGAAAAAGTAACCGATAAAGATGCTGCAATAATGACCAGAGAAATTGTGAAGAAAGAAGGAATTTTTTCGGGAAACTCTGCTGGTTCGGCAATGGCTGGGTTGATGCAATTGAAAGATGAATTGAAAGAAGGCGATGTGGTAGTTGTGATTTTTCACGATCACGGAACACGTTATCTTGGAAAAATGTTCAACGATGAGTGGATGATGGAAAAAGGATTTTTTGATAAAAAAGGATTGCTTGCAAAAGATTTGGTAAACAACAATACCAACGGAAAATTAATTACAGTTGAAAGTTCCGATACAGTTGGAAATGCAGTAGCGTTGATGAACAAAATGGATATTTCTCAAATTCCAGTTACAAATGACAAACGAATTGTTGGTTCATTAAACGACAGCATATTGTATCAAAAAATAATTGCAAATCCAGAAATAAAAAATCAAAAAATAGAAACAGTGATGGGTGCAGCATTTCCATTTGTAGATATTTCTGCTCCTATCGATTCGTTGTCGGCAATGATTAATGATAAAAATCCAGCAGTACTTGTGAAAGATTTTAAGTTGGATAAAACATACATTATTACTCGCTACGATATAATGAATGCGTTAACAAAATAAGTATTTCATCACTAAGTATTTTTTCTTTGTAGCAACAGTTATCATTTCGACCGCAGGGAGAAATCTCTAATGAAAAAGAAAAAATAGATTTCTCCCTACGGTCGAAATGACAAACAATGTGTTATTTAATAAAGCTGAATAACACTTTAATAATGGTAAAAGCTTTAATGATAAAAAATGTTTTTTACCGACCAACTAAATAGAAAAATTGAACTTGCGCAAACTCCAAAGCGCATTGTTTCCCTTGTTCCTTCTCAAACTGAACTGCTTTACGATTTAGGTTTGCGAGATGAAGTTGTTGGCATTACCAAATTTTGTATTCATCCAGAAGAGTGGTTTCGTTCCAAAACAAGAATTGGAGGAACAAAAAAAATTGATTTTGAAAAAATAAAACAACTCAATCCCGATTTGATTATTGGCAACAAAGAAGAAAACGAACAATCGCAAATTGAAGAGTTGATGAAGCATTATAGCGTTTGGATGAGTGATATTAATTGTTTGAAAGATGCTTTTGATATGATTACTCGAATTGGAACATTGGTAGGCAAACTAACCGAAGCTACTTTTTTAAAATTGAAAATTGAGCATCAATTCAATCAAAAGCCCCTCCTAACCTCCCCAAAGGGGAGGAATAGTTTAACTCAAAAAAAAGGGGACTCAAATTTTACGCAATCATCTCCTCCCCTTTGGGGAGGTCGGGAGGGGCTTTCTTGCGCTTACTTTATTTGGAAAAATCCTTTTATGGTGGCTGGAAAAAATACGTTTATAAACGATATGTTAATGCGTTGTGGTTTTGAAAATGTATTTGCAAGTGTTGATTTTGCTCGTTATCCCGAAATAACAGAAGAACAAATTGCAGATGCAAAACCTGAATTGATTTTACTTTCATCCGAACCTTATCCTTTCAAAGAACAACATATAAAAGAGTTTCAGCACATTTGTCCAAAAGCAAAAATTGCAATTGTTGATGGCGAATTATTTTCGTGGTATGGTTCACGTTTATTAAAATCGCCAAGCTATTTCAATCAACTTATTCAATCGCTTGTGTGAATAAAAATACATTCCTTGTTTTTCACTCCACTATTTCTTATTAGTTTTGTATGGCAACATTTTAATCTATGACTATCAAAAAGCAATTCATTTCATTCACACTTATTTTTGTGTTGCTTTTCATTTCTTTTCAAAATAGTAATGCACAAAAAGTTGGATTAGTTTTTAGTGGAGGTGCGGCAAGTGGCATTGCACATATTGGTGTGCTAAAAGCATTGGAAGAAAATCATATTCCAATTGATTATATCACAGGAACATCAATGGGTGCTTGGATTGGTTGCCTTTATTCAATGGGCTATTCGCCAAACGATATTGAGAAAATTGTGAAAAGCGAAAAATTTATTAATTGGTCGGAAGGCGTTATTGATAAAAAATATGCATACTATTTTAAACGCAAAGATGATGATGCTTCGTGGATAACCATAAAATTAGATTCAGTTATTTTTTCTGCAATTCCAACCAATTTAATTTCGCCACTTGCAATGGATTTTGGAATGATGGAACTTGTTGGTTCGTCAGCAGCAGCAGCAAAATATAATTTTGATAGTTTGTTTATTCCTTTTCGTTGTGTGGCATCTGATATTGAAAAAAAAGAATCTGTAATTTTTAAAGAAGGAGATTTGGCTGAAGCAGTAAGAGCTTCAATGGCTTATCCATTTTATATAAAACCTATTGTGGTAAATGGTTCGTTATTATTCGATGGTGGCTTGTACAACAATTTTCCTGCTGATGTGATGTACAATGATTTTTATCCTGATTTTATTATTGGAAGCAATGTAACCGGAAACAATCCGCCACCAGACGAAGACAATGTCTTGTCGCAAATAAAAAGTATGTTTCAACGAAAATCAAAATACGATGTGATTTGTGAAAATGGAATTATTATTCAACCCAAAACAGATGTAGCATTATTTAATTTTAAAAACATTCAACCACTTATTGATAGCGGTTATGTAGCCACATTGCGACAAATGGATTATATAAAACAACAAGTAGAAAGAAGAACTGATAAAAAAGAAATACAAACAAAACGCGATGCTTTTAAAGCAAAACAACCACAAATTGTTTTTGATAATATTTATATTGAAGGATTAAATAAACGACAAGCGGATTATGCTCGAAAAATATTACGTCATAAGAGCAAACAAGTTAGTTTGGAAGACCTAAAAGAAGGATATTTTCGTTTGGCATCAGATGGTAAAATAAAAAGTATATATCCCAAAGCGAAGTACAATCCAGAAACTGGTTTTTACGATTTATATTTACGCATAAAAGAAGAAAAACCAATTCTTGCCGATTTTGGAGTTAATTTTTCAAATCGTCCTATAAGTGAAGGCTACATTGGTTTTCAATATAATTATCTTGGACGATTTGCAAGTTCCATTAATGCAAATGCCTATTTTGGAAAATTATATAATTCGGTACAAATAAAAAATCGTTTTGATTTTCCTTTTCGTGTTCCAATATTTATAGAACCTTCGGTAACCTGGAATAAATGGGATTATTATAAAAGTAGCGATGCTTTTTCGGATGATATAAAACCATCTTATTTAGTACAAAGCGAAGAATATGGAAATTTGAATATCGGTTTTCCAACAGGAAAAAAAGGCAAAATGGTTGCAAGTGGCGGTTTTGCTCGTCTTACCAATGATTATTATCAAACTTCCGTATTTACTTCTAAAGATACTGCCGATCGTACAAATTTTGATTTAGTAACCGGACAAGCCTATTACGAAGTCAATTCTCTTAATCGAAAACAATATGCAAATAAAGGCGAATACTTAAAATTTCAAGTACAATATGTAAATGGTTTGGAAACAAATACGCCAGGCTCAACAACAATAATTGATACATTGCCTGAGTATAAGAATTATCATTCGTGGTACACGATTAAACTAACTGGCGAACGCTATTTTAATAGAAGAGGAACTTTTAAAATAGGAATTTTTGGAGAAGGAGTTTTTTCAAATCAAACATTGTTCAACAACTATACATCAAGTGTTTTATCATCACAAGCATTTCAGCCAACACCCGATAGCAAAACTGTTTTTCTGGAAAACTACAGAGCTCATAAATATTTAGCTGGAGGTTTGAAATTTGTAGTAAATATTCGAAAAAATATAGAGTTACGAGCCGAAGGATATATTTTTCAGCCGTATGAATCGCTGATAAAAAACAAAGATTTAAAAGTTGATTATTCACTTCCTTTTGCATTTCAGCATTACATAGCAACAGCGGCAATTGTTTGGCACACTCCTGTGGGACCAATGTGTTTAAGTGTGAATTATTACGACCAAGTAAAAAATCCATTTTCTGTTTTATTTCATTTTGGATATATTTTGTTTAATAAAAGAGCATTGGACTAATTTTTTTTATAGTTCAATTTCTATTTTTTTATTCCCAAAAAATCTTATTATATTTACGCGAATTAAACATTGAACACTATGAACATAAAACCCTTTATAACATTTGTTGCTTTGCTATCTATGAATATAGCAATTGCTCAAAACGATACCATTAAGGCGAAAGTCTTAGATGATGGTTCTCAAGCTGCAGAAAAATTTTATAATAATGGAATTGCTGATTTTGCAAACAAACGATTTGAAAGTGCTTTATCAAATTTCAATCAAGCTATTGCATTGAAACCCGATTTTGAAAAAGCATATTATAACAGAGGAACCACAAAATTTGAAATGAAAAACTATGCATTATCTATTGAAGATTTTGATAAATCACTTTCATTGGTTCAAAACCCAGATAGTTATTTTAGCCGTGCACAAGCAAAATATGCACTTGGCAAAAAAACAGAATCAATGGATGACTACACCAAAACAATTGAAACAAAAGCAGATTATGCACAAGCATATTATTACAGAGGAGGAATAAAATTTGAAAATGCTGATTACAAAGGTGCAATTGAAGATTTTACATCAGCCATAAAATATAAACCAGATTATGCGTATGCATTTAATGACAGAGCAAGTTCTAAAAGAGAATTGAACGATTTGGATGGTGCAATAAAAGATTACAAAGAAGCTTTGGCAACCAACACCGAAATGGCATTTGCTTACAACAATTTAGCAAGCGTTGAAAGAAAAAAAGGAAATTTTAAAGCCGCTATTGATGACTATACAAAAGCAATCAACCACCGAAAAGATTATTTTTTAGCATATAACAATCGTGGAAGTGCAAAATATGATGCAGGCGATTATGCTGGAGCAATTGAAGATTTTAGCAAAGCTATTGAAATAAAAAGCGATTATGCTTATGCTTACAACAATAGAGCAGCAGCAAAATTTAAAATGAAAGATTATAAAGGTAGTATTGAAGACTGCTCAAAAGCTATAGGATTAAACCCAACCTATGGATTTGCTTATATGAACCGTGGCAATGCAAATGAAATGCTACGCGAAAATGTTGCCGCATGTAGCGATTGGAAAAAAGCAATAGAGCTGGGAATTAGCCAAGCTAAAAACTACACAGGCGATTGCAAATAAAAAACAAGTAACGAAAACTTTATCGATATGAAAAAAATACTATTCCTATTCTCAATACTACTTACAGTAAATACATATTCACAGAATGTGGATTTTACAAAAGATAATTTCAAAGATGATAAAGATGGTTTGAAAGATGCCAAAAGAAACATTGATGAAGGAGATAAATTATTTGAGGCTGGTTCTGTTTTTTATAAACAAGCAATCGACCCTTATTTGAAAGCAAATAAATTTAATCCAAACAACGCATTACTTAATTACAAAATAGGTAAATGCTACTTGTATTCAAATTATAAACTCAAATCAATTCCATTTTTAGAAAAAGCATTGAAATTAAATTCTGAAGTTGATCCACAATTACATCTTGTTATGGGTAAAGCCTATCATTTGGATATGCAGTGGGATAAAGCCATTGAAGAATTTAAAGCATTTCAAAAAAACTTAACCGATTCGGATGAAGAAAAAGAATTGGCAACAGAAGTAAACAAACATATTGAAGAATGTTTGGTAGGAAAGGAATTAGTGAAAAATCCAGTTAGAGTATTTATTGATAATGTTGGAGCAGAAATAAATTCGTCTTATCCTGATTATGGTCCAGTAATTTCTGCTGATGAATCGGTTATGCTTTTTACCTCACGCAGACCAACAAGCACAGGAGGAAAAATAGACATAGAAATAAATGAATACTTTGAAGATATTTATATTTCTAACAAAAAAAATGGAAAATGGACTGCAGCACAAAATATGGGAAGTCCTATTAATACTGATGATCACGATGCTAATTCAGGTTTGTCAGCAGACGGACAAAAGTTTTTGATATACATTGGAAAAAATCAAGGCGATTTATATGAATCAGAATTAAAAGGCGATAATTGGTCAAAGCCTGAACACATGAACAAAAACATTAATACAGAATTTCACGAATCATCAGCGTGTTATTCGCCCGATGGAAAATCGGTTTATTTTGTTTCTGATAAACCAGATGGATTGGGAAGTAGGGATGTTTACATTTCCAAAAGAGATGAAAAAGGTCGTTGGGGAAAAGCTGTAAACCTTGGTCCAACAATCAATACACGATGGGGCGAAGAAGGAGCATTTATGCATCCCGATGGAAAAACTTTTTATTTCAGCTCACAAGGTCATAAATCAATGGGAGGATATGATATTTTTAAATCCATCTATGATGAAAAATCAAATACTTGGAGTGAACCAGAAAATCTTGGATATCCTGTGAACACACCCGATGACGATGTGTTTTTTGTAATTTCTGCAAGCGGAAAACATGGTTATTACGCATCATTTAATGCCAATGGTTTTGGTGAAAAAGATATTTACATGATTACATTCCTTGGTGTTGAAAAACCTATGGCACTTGACAATGAAGATAATTTAATTGCAAGTTTAGATTCACCAGTAAAAGAAATTTCGGTAGCAGCAACAGTTCAAATCAAAGAAGCGCAATTAACTATTTTAAAAGGAATAATTACAGATAAATTGACAAAGAAACCTTTGGAAGCAACAATTGAAATTGTGGATAATCAAAAAAACGAAGTCATTGCAAGTTTTCTTTCCAATAGTTCAAGTGGTAAATATTTAGTATCGTTGCCTGCTGGAAAAAATTATGGAATAGCAGTTAAAAAAGATGGTTATTTG
>JAYTXX010000033.1:0-5756 GCA_043742725.1 Bacteroidota bacterium
CTTTTGTTGGATGTGTTCCTGGTAATGTTCGGTATGTTATTCCATCATTATCTACATCTAAATAGCGACCAAATTTTTCAATTTTTTCTAATGCTGCTGCATCCAAAACTTTTCCTCTTTTGTAAGTTCTTTTTTTATCCCAAGTTAATGGAGGCGAGCAATGGTCGTTCATTCCAAGATCAAGGTCGGTCATCAAAATAACTGGTGTTTGTATTTGTTCAGCTAAATCAAATGCATCAATTGTTAAATCAAAACATTCTTTTGGCGTTGATGGAAATAATAAAATATGTTTTGTGTCTCCGTGCGAAGCATAAGCGGCTTCCATTATATCCGATTGTTGTGTACGTGTTGGCATTCCTGTTGAAGGACCTGTGCGTTGTACATCAACCAAAACGGTTGGAATTTCAGCAAAATATGCCAATCCTAAAAATTCATTCATCAACGATAAACCAGGACCACTTGTTGCTGTAAACGAACGAGCTCCATTCCAATTAGCACCAATCACCATTCCTATTGCGGCTAATTCATCTTCTGCTTGAACAATGGCAACACTTCTTTTTCCTGTAATTTTATCTGTTCTAAATTCTCCAGCATAATCTGCAAATGCTTCTACAACTGAAGTGGAAGGAGTGATTGGATACCAAGCTGCAACAGTTGCTCCAGCATACACAGCACCTAATCCACAAGCCGCATTTCCTTCCATCAGAATGGTATCTTTCAATAAATCTCTTCGCTCAACACGAAATTCTAACGGATATTTAAAATTAGCATGAACATAATCAACTCCTAATTTTAATGCTTTTACATTGGCTGGAATTAATTTTTCTTTTCCTTTAAATTGTTCCGCTAATAAATCTTCCAACACATTAAACTCAATATCAAATAATGCCGCAAGAGCTCCTACATAAATAATGTTTTTAAATAATTGTCGCTGACGAGCATCTGTGTATGCTTCGTTACACATTTGCATCAATGGAATACCAATGTAATTAATATCTTCACGAATATATTCTGCATGCAATTGTTTAGAACTATCATACAAAAAATAACCTCCCGATTTTACATCTTTCACATCTTTCAACATGCTTTGTGGATTTACTGCTACCATCAAATCAATTCCTTCTCTTCTACCCAAATAACCTTTTTCGCTCACACGCACTTCATACCAAGTTGGTAATCCTTGTATGTTGGAAGGAAAAATATTTTTTGGTGTAACTGGAACTCCCATTCTAAAAATTGCTTTTGTAAAAAGAAAATTTGCACTTGCCGAACCTGTTCCATTTACATTTGCAAATCGTATTACAAAATCATTCACTTTATCTTTTTTTGTTGACATAATTTTTGTCTTTAATTTTTTCTGTTCGCTATTTTTTATTCGCTATTTCTCTTTATTTATGTGAAGCACAACCTGTGTGTGCCTTTGTTACATTGTAGAAAAATTTTTGCATATCCCAAGCCGATGTTGGACAACGCTCGGCACAAAGTCCGCAGTGAAGACACACATTTTCATCTTTCACCATCACTCGTTTTGTTGGTAACGTATCCGACACATATAAATCTTGTGTTAAATTTTTCGCAGGCATTTTTAGCATCGAACGCAAATCGCTTTCATCTGCATTTTCGGTAAAGGTTATACAAGCTGTTGGACAAATATCTACACAAGCATCGCACTCAATACATTTATCCGTTGCGAAAACAGTTTGCACATCACAATTTAAACAACGCTCTGCTTCCTTAAATGCAATGCCTCTATCGAAACCAAGTTCTACTTCTTTTTTTCTATTTGAAAGTGTTAATTTTTTTTCTGCTTGTGGAACAATGTATCTTTTATCTGCTTCAACTGCACTATCATAAGCCCATTCGTGAATTCCCATTTTTTGACTTACTAAATTTACAAATGGCGAAGGACGAACATTTAAACTTTCTCCTCTGCACATTAAGTCCATTGATATTGCAGCTTGGTGTCCGTGAGCAACAGCGGTAATTACATTTTTAGGACCCCAAGCGGCATCGCCTCCAAAAAATACTTTTGGATTTGTAGAAACAAAAGTTACTTCATCCACTTTTGGCATATCCCATTTATCAAACTCGATTCCTAAATCACGTTCAATCCAAGGAAAGCTATTTTCTTGTCCAACAGCAACCAACACATCATCGGCTTCAATAAATACATCAGCTTCTCCTGTTGGTACTAATTTTCTTTTTTTATTTTCATCATATACTGCATGAACTTTTTCAAAAGTCATTCCTACTAATTTTCCATTTTCAACAACAAATGTTTTTGGAACATGATTATCAACAATTGGAATATCTTCATGTTGTGCATCTTCTTTTTCCCAAGGCGATGCTTTCATTTCGGCAAACGGACTACGAACAACAACTTTTACTTGTTCGCCACCTAATCTGCGAGCTGTGCGACAACAATCCATTGCTGTGTTTCCACCACCAAGTACAATTACTTTTTTCCCAATTTTAGCCGTGTGTTCAAATGCAACATTTGCCAACCAATTGATGCCAATATGTACATTTGCAGTTGCTTCTTTACGTCCTGGAATATCCAAATCTCTTCCTTTGGGAGCACCAGAACCAACAAATATGACATCGTAATCTTTTGTTAAAGTTTCTTTTAAACTTTTCACATAGTGATTAAAATGTGTGTGAATTCCTAAATCGAGAATATAATTTACTTCTTCGTTCAATACTGTTTCTGGTAAACGGAAAGAAGGAATTTGGCTTCGCATAAAACCGCCACCAAGTTTTTGTTCATCATACAAATGAATTTCGTAACCAAGCGGAGCAAGGTCGCGCGCCACAGTTAGCGAAGCTGGACCAGCACCAATCAATGCTACTTTTTTTCCATTTGGTTTGAATGGACCTTGAGGCATGTATTTTTTTACATCGCCTTTGTTATCAGCAGCTACACGTTTCAAACGACAAATTGCAACAGGCTCTTCTTCCACTCTTCCTCTACGACAAGCAGGCTCGCAAGGTCTATCGCAAGTACGACCAAGAACTCCAGGGAATACATTGGAATCCCAATTAATCATATATGCTTCTGTATATTTTTCTTCTGCTATTAGCCTGATGTACTCTGGCACAGGTGTATGTGCTGGGCAAGCGTGTTGACAATCCACAACTTTGTGGAAATACTCTGGGTCATTAATTTTTGTTGGTTCCAATTATTTTTGTTCTTTTTTTCGTATAAATATTTAAAATCATTTTTCCATTCAAAAAAATGGAGCGTTAAAGGTGGAAAAAATTAAGAACATAACCAAAAAATGTACTTTTATTTTTTAAGCGTAAATAGCATAAAGTTTGATTTTCACCACAGTAAGTAACAAGGAACAAAAAAATGAGATTTTTGTTTAGATTTTTTTGTTTGTAAAATTTACGAATTAAAATAGTGTCTTACCGAACAAAATACTTTTGGATAATTGTGGCTGATATTGGCAATCAATTTTGGATTTTTATCAATAAAATATATATCCAATGCTTAAAGCTACTCTACCACTCAAGCCTATTTTGGCTGGAATATCCCAACCATCAGGGCGGTCTAAAGAACGTTCTCTGCCATACTCCATTCCTGCTCCTATACCTGTTAAAAAATCTATTGTAAAATGTTTCAAAAAGTAAAATTGATAGCCACTTAAAACTCCTACTGCTTTCATATTTGTTTTGTATTCATTACCATCTCCAAAATCATAAATATGTAAATCCCACCATTCTAAATATGTTCCACAATATATTCCTTTATGTTTATCATTTTTATTTAAGTAAAATCTATACTCTGGAATTATATGAAAAACTCGACAGTGCGAAGATTCTCCCAAATATTTTTTATCATAAAAGCCATAATATCCAGATAATTGTAAACTCCATCTTTTATTGATAAATTTTTCAACCGATAATGAATAGGATTGAATACCCCAAATAGATGGGGAAAAGGCTGTAGATAAAATATCCGTTTTAACAACCAACCCTAATTTTTGATTATACGTTTTATCTTGAGCATTTAAAATAAACGAATACAGAATAATAATTTTTAAAAGGAAAAATTTAATTGTCCTCATTATTTTATTGGTTAGAATTTATCTGCAATTTTTTTGTAATGCTCTTAATTGAACTGATAAACCAAATTTAAAAAAATTAGTTTGTAAAAAACTATTTCCCTTTATAATGATTTCGAATCACTACTTTTTGTAATTCTCATTTAATAATTAAATCGGTGATGATTTCGGAAAAAGATTAACATTCATTATATTTTAGTGCAATTTCGAGCCTATCAAACTAATAAATTCTTTACGAGTAGTATCTTTCAAAAATTCTCCTGTAAATGCTGATGTGGTTGTAACGGAATTTTGTTTTTGAATTCCACGCATTTGCATGCACAAGTGCGAACATTCAATAACCACAGCTACTCCAATAGGATTCAATGTATTTTGAATACAATCACGAATTTCATTTGTCAAGCGCTCTTGCACTTGCAGTCTTCGTGCAAAAGCATCTACCACTCTAGGAATTTTACTCAATCCAACCACACAACCATTGGGAATGTATGCTACATGCGCTTTTCCAAAGAATGGTAATAAATGATGTTCGCACATGCTATACACTTCAATGTCTTTTACAATTACCATTTGTTTGTAATCTTCTTTAAACATTGCCGATTTCAATATTTCTGCTGGATTCAAATCATAACCATGTGTAAGAAATTGCATTGCTTTTGCAACACGTTCAGGAGTTTTTAAAAGTCCTTCGCGCATAGGATTTTCGCCAATATCACCCAAAATAGTTTTATATTTTGATGCAATACCATCTATCAATTTCAAATTATATCTATCAATTTTTTGATAGCCATCTATTTCATCAAATTCATCGTGTCCCATAATTTAGTTCATTGGTTTATTAGTTCAATAGTAAATAGTATTTTCTTCGAAGATCCTTATAAACAGACCTATTTGTACTATTCGTATTGATTCGTAATTTGTAATTTATTCTCCAAAATATTCTACATAATTATTTTCAGTTTCATACAATTTTATACAATGTAAAGTGCAACCCATTGTATTAATTTTTGGTATCAATTCTTTCCAGATAGCAATTGCCACATTTTCTGTTGATGGCATAATTCCTTTCATAAAATCAACATCTAAATTCAAATTTTTATGATCCAATTTATCAGTGATGTGTGTTCTTATAATTACACTTAATTCTTTCAAGTTAACAGAATAGCCTGTATCTGGATTTACTTCTCCTTTTACCGTTACAAATAAATTGTAATTGTGTCCATGCCAATTTGGATTCGCACACTTCCCAAAAACTTCATTGTTTTGCTCCTCAGTCCATTTTGGATTGTGTAGCTTGTGTGCAGCGTTAAAATGTTCTTTTCTTGTTATATAAATCATAGTCTTTTAAATAGGATGCAAATATACTAGGAATTACGTCCCGATGGTCATGAGGCTGTAATTGTATATATTACTAACATTATTCTTTAACAAAGAAGCGTTTGGTTTGTTTATAAGATAACTATCTTTGTTCCAATGAAAATTCTCATCGTTTCTGCAACCAAATTCGAAATTGCCCCATTACTAGAAAAAATGGACTCCATACAACCTGCTGATGGTGGATTGTTACTTGGGAAATACAAAAAACTAGAAATCAATTTTTTGATTACAGGAGTTGGAATGGTAGCAACAGCTTATCATACAGGGAAAGTATTAGATGAAACTTATGATGCTGCTTTTAATGTGGGTATC
>JAYTXX010000034.1:0-12176 GCA_043742725.1 Bacteroidota bacterium
CGCCTGAAACAGAAACCATCATTCTGCCTAAAAATCTTTTGTAAGAAAGTTTTTGACTAAAAACATTTTTGAATACAACATCTAAAAATGATGTTTCGCGAACAACATCACTTAATAAAACAAGCAACAAAACAATAATAATTTGCTCATTGGCAAATCCGCTTAACATATCACTGGATTGAATAATGCCCGACAACAAAAAAGTGAGCGACACTATAAAAAATGCAACAACAGGTTTAACAAATTCTTTATATAAAGCTGTTATTAAAAAAAGAATTGAAATAATTACAACAATAATTTTATAATCCCACATATTAATATCCTGCTTTTGAAGAACCTATATTTTCAATTGGATGCCAAGTTGTTTTTGTTTCTTGTGCATCCATTATCAAATAAGGACTTTGCGCTTTATCCGAAAATAAATTAATTTGATTGTAAACAAAAACGCGTTTTACATTCAATGAAGCGTTTTCTTTTATTGTTTTTATTTCTGCTTTATTATTTCTGCAATAAACCATTGCGTTCACATCCATGTGTGCCGAAAAATGCGAATGTAATTCTTCCGATTTTCCAGTAATAATATTTACAACTCCTCCTGAAACATCAGAAGAATTAATTACTTCAGCAAATGTAACTGCACACAAAGGTTTGTTTTCGGATGCTAACACAACACAAGTGTTTCCGCCTGCAATAACAGGAGCAATAGTAGAAACTAAACCTAACAAAGAAGTATTTTCATCGGCAACAATTGCTATAACACCCATTGGTTCTGGAACAGAAAAATTGAAATGAGAACTTGCAACAGGATTCACAGAGCTATAAACTTGCTGAAATTTATCGCACCATCCAGCATAATAAACCATTCTGTCAATCGACAATTCTACTTCTGTTTTTGCATCTGTTGCAGACGTGCCTTGTGTGATGAGTTCCGAAATAAATTGTTGTTTTCTTCCTTCCAACATTTCGGCAATGCGATACAAAATTTGTCCACGATTAAATGCCGCTTTGCCACTCCATCCTCCAAATGCGCCACGAGCAGCAACTGCAGCATTTCTAAAATCCTTGCGAGATGAAAGACAAATGTTGGCAATTACTTCATTTTTTTTATTTTTCAAAGGATAATATCTTCCCGATTCTGTTCTTGGAAATTGTCCTCCAATATATATTTTATACGTTTTCAAAATTTCAATGCGTGTCATTTTTTAGAAAATTAAAAATTTAAATATGCTGATAAACCCTGTAATCCACCTTCTCTTCCAAATCCACTTTCTTTATATCCGCCAAATGGTGATGTTGGATCAAATTTATTATAAGTGTTTGCCCACACAACTCCTGCTCGTAATTTTGTGGTAAGATTAAATATTTTAGAACCTTTGTCTGTCCACACTCCAGCCGATAATCCGTAAGGAATGTTGTTCGCTTTTTCAATCACTTCTTCAATTGTTCTGAATGTTTGAATTGTTAATACGGGACCAAAAATTTCTTCTTGAACAACTCTATGCGATTGCGAAGTATTTAAAAATAATGTTGGTTTACAAAAATATCCTTGCTTTGGAATGGCGCATGAACTCTGGTAAAAATCAGCTCCTTCATTTTTACCAATTTTTATGTACTCATTAATTTTTCCTAATTGTTCTTTTGAATTTATAGCACCAATGTCAGTGTTTTTATCAAGTGGGTCGCCAACTCGTAATGTTTCCATTCTATCTTTCAGCTTCTGAATCACACTATCTGCAACACTTTCCTGAATAAACAATCGTGAGCCAGCGCAGCAAACATGTCCTTGATTAAAAAATATTCCATTGATAATTCCTTCAACAGCTTGATTAATCGGTGCATCTTCAAAAATAATGTTAGCTGCTTTTCCACCAAGTTCAAGTGTTAATTTTTTATCGGTTCCTGCAATTGCTTTTTGAATAATTTTTCCAACATCAGTAGAACCTGTAAATGCAATTTTGTTTATATCAGAATGATTTACAATTGCTGCACCTGTTTTTCCTGCACCAGTTACAATGTTCACAACACCTTTTGGCAAGCCACTATCTTGAATTAATTCTGCTAATTTTAATGCTGTAAGCGAAGTTGTTTCTGCTGGTTTTAAAACAACGGTGTTTCCACAAGCCAAGGCAGGTGCTATTTTCCAAGCAGCCATTAATAGTGGAAAATTCCAAGGAATAATTTGCCCAGCAACACCAAGTGCTTGTGGTTTTTTATTTGGAAAAGCATATTCTAATTTATCAGCCCAACCAGCATAATAGAAAAAATGATTTGCAGCCAATGGCACATCAATATCTCTGCTTTCGCGAATTGGTTTTCCTCCATCCATTGTTTCAATCACCGCAAATTCTCTTGCTCTTTCTTGAATTAATCGTGCAATGCGATAAATATATTTTCCTCTTTCTGCTCCCGATAATTTACTCCATTTGCCAAACGCAAGGCGAGCGGCTTTCACAGCTTTGTCCACATCTTTTTCGTCAGCTTCGGCTATTTCCGAAATTTTTTGTTCTGTTGCAGGATTATAGGTTGCAAAATATTTTTTGCTATTTGGCTTCACAAATTTTCCATCAATAAATAAATCATATTGTTTTTTGATAGAAATATGTTTTGTGTCTTCGGGAGCAGGAGCAAGTTCCCAATCCGAATTGAATTTTAGTTTTATATCTTTTTTTGAACTCATTTTTTTTATTTAGTCTTTTGAAAAATAATCTGAACTTTGATACACACCAAATGTTTCTTTAGCAATTTGCATCAGTACATCATTGGCTAAACTGCTTGCTCCAAAACGAAACCACTCGTTGCTTAACCAAGCTGAACCTAATGTTTCGTTTACCATAATTAAATAGTGCAATGCTAATTTTGATGTTGAAATTCCGCCAGCAGGTTTCATTCCAACCATTCTGCCTGTTGCATAATAATAATCTCGAATAGCTTCTAACATTACTAATGTAACAGGCATTGTTGCCGCAGGAGAAATTTTTCCGGTTGATGTTTTTATAAAATCAGCACCTGCATACATTGCAATATCGCTTGCTTTATGCACATTGTCTAATGTAGAAAGTTCGCCCGTTTCAAAAATCACTTTTAGTCGAGCTTTGCCACAAGCTTCTTTAATGGTTGCAATTTCGTCAAAAACAAAATTATAATTTCCACTTAAAAATTCTCCACGAGAAATAACCATATCAATTTCGTCAGCACCATTATCAACTGCAAATTTTGTATCAGCAATTTTTATTTCCCGAGTAGATTGTCCGCTTGGAAAAGCTGTGGAAACCGAAGCTACTTTTATGTTTGTATTTTTTAATGAATTTTTTGCAGTTTTTACCATTGTTGGATAAACGCAAACTGCTGCAACTGTTGGCAGATTGGGAATTACATCGTGCAGATGAGCTGCTTTGTAACACATTTGTTTTACTTTTCCAACAGTGTCCTTTCCTTCTAAAGTTGTTAAATCAATCATGCTCAAGGTCATTTTTAGCCCTTGCATTTTCGATGATTTTTTTATACTCCTTGTTGTAAATCGTGCAACACGTTCTTCAATGCCAACTTGGTCAATGGTTGTTGTATTTTTAAAATCGGGAATATTTATTTTTATCGCCATTACTTACTTCATAAGGTTTACGAACAAAGATATTCAAAATATATATTTATACAATCTAAAAAACAAATTACATTTGCAAAACAAAAATGATTATGAATAATATTTTTCCAACAGATAAAATTTTACAACGCAACGACAAAGAAAACTTGCTCGGACAAAAAGGAAAAGCAATTTGGTTTACTGGATTAAGTGGTTCGGGAAAAACAACTATTGCTATTGCTTTAGAAAGAGAGCTTAGCAAACAAGGATTGCTCACGCAAATTTTAGATGGTGATAATATTCGTTCGGGAATAAATAATAATCTTGGATTTAGTGAGGTAGATAGAACAGAAAATATTCGTAGAATTGCAGAAGTAACAAAACTTTTTGTAAATTGTGGAGTTGTTACAATTTGTTGTTTTGTAAGTCCTACAGAGGAAATTAGAAACATTGCAAAATCAATAATAGGAGAAACTGATTTTGAAGAAGTGTTTGTAAATACACCAATAGAAGTTTGCGAAAAACGTGATGTAAAAGGACTTTATGCAAAAGCAAGAAGAGGTGAACTGAAAGATTTTACAGGAATTGATTCTCCTTTTGAAGCACCTATGAATCCTACAATTGAATTGACAGATAAATTAAGTGTGGAAGAATGTGTGAAAAAAATTACGGAAAAAATTAAAATTAAGTAAAAGTAGTAGAAGCAGTTTTTGAGAGAAATAAATACCATGGAAAATCATCATTTAACACATTTAAAAGAATTAGAAAGCGAAAGCATTTATATTTTGCGTGAAGTAGCCGCACAGTTTGAAAAACCAGCTTTACTTTTTTCAGGTGGAAAAGATAGTATTGTTTGTTTTCATTTGGCTCGCAAAGCCTTTGCACCAGCTAAAGTTCCGTTTCCTTTAGTTCACATTGATACGGGACATAATTTTGAAGAAACAATAAATTTTCGCGATGAACTTGCAAGCAAATATGGTGCGCACCTTATTGTTGGCTCTGTTCAAGATAGTATAGATACTGGAAGAGTAACAGAAGAAAAAGGATTCAATGCAAGTAGAAATGTTTTACAAACGGTTACATTGCTTGATACAATTGAAAGTTACAAGTTTGATGCATGCATTGGTGGAGCAAGAAGAGACGAGGAAAAAGCAAGAGCAAAAGAACGATTTTTTTCGCACCGTGATGAATTTGGACAATGGGATCCGAAAAATCAACGACCTGAATTATGGAATATATTCAATGGCAAAAAAAATATTGGAGAACACTTTCGTGTATTTCCTATTAGCAATTGGACGGAGATGGATGTGTGGCAATATATTTTACAAGAAAAAATAGAAATTCCTTCCATTTATTTTACACACGAGCGCGAATGTTTTGTTCGTGATGGAGTTATCTATGCACACACAAATGTAATTCCATTGAAGCCTACTGAAAAAGTAAAAAAAATGCAAGTGCGTTTTCGTACCATTGGCGATATTAGTTGCACAGGAGCTGTTTTGTCAAAAGCAAATTCACTTGAAGAGATTGTACAAGAAGTTGCATCAACAAGAGTTACCGAACGAGGAAGCAGAATTGATGACAGACGCTCTGAAGCTGCAATGGAAGACAGAAAAAAAGCAGGATATTTTTAGAAATTAAAAATTACAAACAAAGAATTAAAAATTAGTATGACAGATTTTTCTACAGCCGGATATTTGAATATGGATTTACTTCGCTTTACCACAGCAGGTTCTGTTGATGATGGTAAAAGCACGTTGATAGGAAGATTGCTATACGATTCGAAATCAATATTTGAAGATCAATACGAAGCTATAAAAGCAACAAGCGAAAAACGCGGGGAGGAATATGTGAATCTTGCATTACTCACTGATGGCTTGAGAGCAGAGCGCGAACAAGGTATTACCATTGACGTTGCCTATCGTTATTTTGCAACTCCTAAACGAAAATTTATTATTGCAGATACGCCAGGACACATTCAATACACACGCAACATGGTTACAGGAGCAAGTACCGCCAATGTTGCTTTGATTTTGATTGATGCGAGAAAAGGAGTGATTGAGCAAACAATGCGTCATACTTACATTGCATCGTTATTGAAAATTCCACACATAATTGTGTGTGTGAATAAAATGGATTTGGTGGAATACAAAAAAGAAGTTTTTGAAAAAATAAAAACAGACTACGAAGCATTTGCAAAAAAACTTGGAAAATTAGATGTTCAATTTATTCCAATTAGTGCATTGCTTGGCGATAATGTGGTAGATGCTTCTAAAAAAATGAACTGGTATAAAGGTGAAACATTATTATCGTTATTAGAAAACATTCAAATTGTAAATGACCAAAATTTGAACGATGCGCGTTTTCCTGTGCAATATGTTATTCGTCCAATGAGCAATGAATATCACGATTACAGAGGATATGCAGGAAGAATTTCGGGTGGAATTTTTAAAAAAGGAGATGAGGTTACTGTTTTACCAAGTGGATTAACATCAAAAATAAAAACCATTGATACTGCCGAAGGTGCTTTGCAGGAAGCATTTGCACCAATGAGTGTAACACTTACATTGGAAAACGAAATTGATATTTCGCGTGGCGATTTAATTGTTAAATCAAATAACCAAGCAGAACCAACGCAAGATTTAGAGATAATGATTTGTTGGCTTACAGATAAAAAATTACAAGTGAATGGAAAATATTATTTGAAACATACTTCAAAAGAAGTGCGCTGTGTGGTGAAAGAAGTGAAATACAAAATGAATATTAGTACGCTTGAAAAAATTGAAGACGACAAGCTAATTGGCTTGAATGATATTGCTTGTATTACTTTGAGAACAACCGCTCCATTGGCAATTGATAGCTATTCTAAAAATAGATTTACAGGAAGTGTAATTTTAATTGATGAAGCCACCAATGTAACTGTTGGTGCGGGAATGATCGTGTGAAATTAATTTCTAATCATTTCAATGTGCGGAATATCATCTTCTAAATATTCTTCGCCAAGTGCAATAAAATTAAACGCTTCGTAGAATTTTTTCAAATAACACTGAGCACTAATTTTTATTGGAACATTTCCGAATTTATTTTTAATTTCTTCCAATGTTTGTGTCATCAATTCCTTTCCAATGCCTGTTGTTCTTACATTTGGAGAAGAAACAACTCTGCCAATAGAAACTTCGGGATATGAAATATTGGGAGGAAGAATTCTGGAAAAAGCAATCAACTCATTATTTGAATTGTATCCCATCAAATGAAATGATTTTAAATCTTTTCCATCTAAATCTTGATAAGCACAATTTTGTTCTACAATAAATACTTCTGCGCGTAATTTTAAAATACCGTACAACTCTTTGTTCGTGAGCTCTTCAAAACTTTTAAGTTGCCAACGAGTATTCATTGTAAAAATTTAGGAACGATTAAAATAAATTTTTTAGTGTCCGATTAATGCTTTGTAATCAGTTGCACTCAACAAATTAGTTACTTCCGAAGTATTTGTCATTTCTACTTTTATCATCCAACCAGCACCGTAAGGGTCTTTGTTCACTGCTTCTGGATTAGCATCCAAGCCTTTGTTTACTTCTGCTATTTTACCCGAAACAGGCATAAATAAATCGGAAACAGTTTTCACTGCTTCTACTGTTCCAAAAATATCTTCGTGTGCTAACTCTTCGCCTTCTGTTGTAATATCAACATAAACAATATCGCCCAATTCGCTTTGTGCAAATTCTGTGATACCAATAAATGCAACATTGCCTTCCACACGAATCCATTCGTGGTCTTTGGTGTACTTTAAATTTTCAGGAAAATTCATATATAAATGGTTTTAATTTTTTTTAGAAGCACAAATTTAATTTTAATTCTATCATCAAAAAATATTATTGATAGAATTAATTTGAAAGTGTAAGTCGTATGCTTATTCCAGCATTTGTATTTGTTGAAACAAATGATGTTGAAATTACTGGAATGTTTTTCATCCACTCGTAAAATGCACGAATATTAATACGTTCATTAATTACATAATCTGCCGAAACTTTTATGGATAAAATATTTGTTCCACCAATTGATTGGCTTACTTGTTCCACTATTCGCCTCATTGTTGTTGTGTTTTTTCGGTACGATAAATCGGCTTTCAAATTCAAATCGCTTTTAATTGGTTTACCTTTTATCTTTATGTTTTTGCCCAATTTCACATCTTTTATGCGATAACCCAAACCGCCTATAATTTCTTTTCCTGAAACTTCTGTTATAGATTTGCTTGTTAAACCCAATGATAAATTTCTATCTCTTTTGTATTCAAAACTCACTAAAATACTATTGTTCATCACCGCATCAACTTTTATAAGTGGACTCCAATTTTCGGAAATTGTAACCCCATCAATTTGTTCTTTTGAAATAAAATTTGGATTGTTTGCAATACTAGAAACCTCTTCTCTTACAAGTGCAAAGCCATCTTGGTCGGAAGAGTAAAGTAAATTTGTTTTAAATCCGCCAACGCTATATGTTGAACGATAAGCGTGGCTTAAGGTAAATGACTTGAAATATTTTTTGATAAAATTTAATTTTGATAAACCATCATATTTTGCTGTCCAGTTAAGTTTCGGAATTTTTGGAAATTTATCCAAATTACTACTGGTTGCATTTTTACCGCTATATGCCGCCAAAAATGCAGGTATCAATACCTCTTGTGATGTGGCATTATAACCTTCGGTAAATCCACTTCCACCTACATTTTTATCTATTGAATTATGATTTGTTTCAGAAACACGTGAAGAAATTACCGAACGATCATTCAAGAAATTTTGAAACACATCATCGCCATTTTTGAACGAAGTTCCAAAAATATTGTAAGAAGTGCTAAAACTTCCCATATCCACTGGAGATTGGCTATCAAATTTTGCATTCCCTAAAGTATCTACTACCCACTTGAAAGTTTCTGTGTGGTTTTTTGACCTTGTTTGATTTGCTGAAAGTTCAATTTTAAAATCGGGAAGGGGCTCTACTGTAGCTTTTAGATTCAAGTTTTGAGTATATGTTTGCGTAAAGAATGTATTTAACGAAGATGTTTTTACAAGCCAATCGTTGTTATTATTTCCATCCATTGATTTACTAATGGCTTCTCCTCGAATATCTTTTTGACTACCAAATATGAACCCAACACTTGGTCCATCAAAATGTTCATCCATTCCCATCATTTGAGTTCCTTTGTTATAGCCAGGTAAAAGTGTTCCTTCGTTAGTAGAATATGTAAATGTTACTGTTTTTAAACTCATGAATAATCGAGCAACATAGTCCACAATTTGAAACGAATTGTCTTTTGCTTTTTTTGTGCTATCAGCAGGAGAGTCTGTATCATTTCCTTTCAAATTTGGTAGTGCTGATTTTCCTCCTTTTGCATCTTTCTGATTTTTTTGGTTACTAACTTTTTGATTGATTCTTTTCAAGTAAGGAATTTTATTGTAAAGTGTTGTCATTGTCAATTGACCATTCAGCTGTATGTTTTTTGAATTTTGAATGGTGTTTCCCATTGAATCTGCATTGAAAGGTGCACGCTGCCAAGTATAAGTTGCCGCATAACGAACAGAGGCAGAAGTAAAATCAAGAAATGGTAATTTGTTTATTGGAATAGTATAATTAATATTTAAGAGATGATTGTATTGTGTTGTTTTTCCACCTTCCCAAAAATTATTTCTTACTTCTGCTTTTTTTGTATCAGTATCTATAGCTCCTTCGGGCTCTAATACACGCGATAAATTATTTGCCGTAAAATCTAATTTCAACGCTTTGGTAATATCATATTTCAAATCGTAACTACGATTCATATTGTATGTTTTGTTAAATGTTGGTGTGATAATAAAATCATCTCCTGTTGTATTTCTATCTTTTGCGGTGCTATAAAGTCGATCAACATTTGTAGAAAATCCCAATTTGTTTGGCATTAAATAAAAGTTCACATCTTTTAAAATTTGCAAATATTTTGATTGAAACATTTTTGTTTTTGCAAAAGGTTTTATGTTTTTTGGTGTTGGCGAAAAATTATACATCAAGCCACCGTGATAGGTTTTTTGAGTATTGTATTCAATGTTTACATTGCGATGATAAAGTTCGCTATAAGAATAGGATGCAGCCCAGTTTTCAACATCGTATATGTGTGATTTTTTAGAATTTTTTCCTTTATCTTTTTTTACGTTGGTAAAATTTATGCTTTTTCTTTTTGTATAATCTAGTACCGTTTTTTTCAAATAATTTTTTATACTATCAGATGTTTCTGCACTTTTTAAAACATCGTTTAAAAGTATATCGGGGTCAAGCGGATTGTATTGAGGTGTTATATATGTTTCGGAAAAGCCCATATATACAGGCACATGAATGTTGTAATCTTTTGGTAAAAATTTCCCTAACTCCAAGCTTGATGAAATATCATATTGTTTTAGTGTTTCTCTTTTTCGTTCACTTACTTTATTTTCAATACTTCCAAAACCAGGTGTGTACATATTTCCTGATAATGATAAAGTTCCCAAGTCGGCTAATTTTGCTGTTACTCTTGCGTTTGCCGCCCATCCACCTTCTTCATTAAAATCGGATAATCGCAATTCGTTTACCCACACTTGTCCGCATTTACTCAAACCATCATCCGAATCTCCAGAGTTGCCTTTTTTGGGATTTCTAACCCCAATCATTAATGTTCTAATTGCGCTAAGGTTTGGATTTCCTTTAACGGTAATTATTCTGCTACCATCGGGTACCGAATATTCTTTGGTTAGTGTAATTGTGCTTCCGTTTATGTTATTATTTCTTTGTTGTTTGGCTGCTTGTAGTTTCGAAAATTCTAAAATCATTTCATTCGCTTCGGGCCACACTCTGTATTGGTCATCTGTATTGGAGCCATTGTAATTTCCTGCTGGTGTAACTTTTAGTGGTATTTCGTATTCGTAGTAGTTGTCTGTATAATCGCTTCCCAATCGAATAAAGGTGTGTAAATCGTCATCGTGTAAAACATTAGCTGTGTTTGCTGATGCTTCAGCGTGTATGTACATTTTTAATTTTTTGTAGGAACGCACATCTAAATTTGTGTTTTTGAATGCCGCACGCGATTGTCCATCTTGTAAATTACAAACGGTTAATGACATTGCCTGTTCGTTCATTGCAATTAAATTTGCAGATGCTGCATTTGTTTGGCGTTCAATTCCTGGAGGCAAAACATAATTTACAGGTTGTTTACTTCCGTTTTCTTCAATGTTTACAGCAGAAACATCAAATTGTGTTATTTCATCGTCATTAGGAACGTATGCGCCTGGTGCTAACAAATCAAAACCATATTTGCGCCATTCTGCTCTAATAAGCTCCAGTCGGGCAAATCGCAATAGAATAGGTTTGTCCACATTTTTGAAAAACATACGAATAAAACGAATGGATTGAAAATTATCAATAGAACCAAATTTATCTTCAGGCGATTTTAAAGGAATTTTAAATTGATACCATTTGATTGGCTTTGTTGAACCATCTTTTATATTTTGTCCTGATGTAGAATGTACATCTGTAATGTAGTTGTTTCCTACACCAGCAGCAAAATCGCTTGGTTTCAAGCTAATGTGATATTGAAAATAACTTTCTACTGTGCTTAAACTATTATCTCTGTTTATATCTTCCACATTGGGAATTGTGGTAGCCGCAGTGGGATAGTTTCCGCTTGCAGCACTTGAATTTCCTTCTGTTCCATTAAAATTTTTATAACGGTCTTTAATGCTTGTGTGTGCATTGTCATAATCATCGCCACGGAAATAATGAAAATCATCGCCAGAAGGATCGTTTGCAATGGATGAATTGTTTGAAAAAGCAACTGTTTGCGCTTGCGCTAAATAATTGCTATAAAAATTTTTTTCGGCTCCGCTTACCATTCCATCCAATCCAACATCTTGGTATGGGCGGTCTTCAGGTTCGGAGTTAAAAGCATTTACCAATGGCTGTACTACTGGAACTACACCCCAATTTGTATGAACAGTATCTGCTGGATGATTAGGCGTTGGCAATCCATTTTCGGCACTTCTGTAACCATCTCGTAAAACATCTTCCGAAACATTTCCAAGATTAAAATACAAATCACCCATACTTGAAGGTGCAGTATTGTCGGGATTAAAAGGATCCATCAACCAAAACTGAATGTACTCTACGTTTGCAGCTTCAAAATCATTAGTAGAAAGCGAGCGCATAATACCTCCCCATCGTGTTTCGGGGTTATTCAAATTTCCGTTTGCATCTAATCCTTTTGAAATAGTGGTTGGAGCTGCATCGTAGTTATACATTCCTCTTTCGTTGGGATAATAAGCTAGGTCTAAGGTAGCAATGTTTACAGGTTGTCCGGTGGCAGAAGGTTTGTTTGGAAAAACTTCTGTTTCTAAAACTTCGCGCATAGAATTAATTGACATCATGTTTGCATCTATGTTACTGGGAGTTAAGCCGGGGGTATTTCTTAAAAACAGAGGATCCATAATGTACCATGCTAACTTCGCCCTGTTAAAGCCAGGTTTAAGGCTGCTGTCTATACTTGCTTCCGGAAACAAATCGGCTTGCCCTTGCGGGGTGCTGGCAATGCTCCAAGCAC
>JAYTXX010000035.1:0-4960 GCA_043742725.1 Bacteroidota bacterium
TACTCAACACATCATAACTTTCATTCAAATCAATTTGTTGGTATTTTTTTTCTTGAAAAATATAATTTTTAGGTTCAAATTTATTTTCTTCGTGCAAACAAAATTCAATGTATTTATACTTTTCGGGAATTGCTTCAAAAAAATCAGTTACTAATTTTTCGGAAACAATGTTCTTTGAATACACACCAAAATAGCGCGTAAAAAAAGGTTGATACAAATAATTGATTTTATATTGTGATTTTGTTGCCAACGGAAAAACTGCTTCATAATCGTTTAAAATCAAAGCGCACCAATTTTCCGAAACTATATCTAAATACCAAGAATAAACAAATATGCTGGAATGTTTACTTGCATCAATGCAGGCATTCCATTTTTGTTTATCAATATTTTTATGTTCAATAAATTGTATCATTCTTTGTTTTCAACTGTTTTAGCGAAAGTAGTAAAGTTGTGTTTGCTTTTATTTTTTTCCACAAACTTTTCTATCATTTGAATTGAATAACGCGACAATGCTTTCGGATGACCAATTACAACCATGTGTTGAAAATTTTTATTTAGTAAATTATTCAATGCTCGTTGCAGCAAATGAGCATTGTACCCATCCACCGAAACAGGATTGTTTGTAAACTTGGTTAATAATTTTTTCCGATAACCTTTTGCTGGAATAGCATTGCCATCGCCCAAAGGCTTATGTAAATAGGGATTTTTACGACCAAGTAAAAATAATTTCCAGAAAAATAATGGTGAATTTTTTATAGCACTAATTGGTAATTCTGTAAAATAACCTGACGTATTTTCTACAATTAAATCATCTTCAAATTTATAAATATCCTTATCAGGAGCATTCCTAAAATCATACGAATAATGTTCGGAAGAATAAAAACCATTTCTAAAAACACTACTATCCAATTTGATTTCATTTTCTATAAATGCTTTTTTCACTTTGCTAAAAGGCTGTAAACACCAGCCTCCTGCCCTATAAGCAATTATTTTTTTTCCAATAATATCCGTTAATGCTTTTTTGTAACGCGCAACAATAGTTGAAATTTCTGTTTCATTAAAATCAACTAATTTGTATCGCTTAATATTTATTACCCAACGCTCTCCATTGTAAAAACTATCTTCCCAATGTGGATGAATGTGTAGTTGAATATCGTGCCCTGTATCCGACAAATATTTTATTTGTTCTGTAATTGCTTTATAATCGTTTTCTAATTGAGGATATTTTTTTCGGTATTCATTTAATTTTAAAATGAAACCACTATCCACAAAAAAAACAAAACGAACATTGTGTTTCTCTGCAATTCTAATTAGTTCAGAGGTTGGATAAATAATACATTTCTCAACCGTACCGTGATTTTCACCAAAGTAAATTTCATAATCAAGTGTAATGTATATTTTCATTTTGTTATTTTATTTTCCAAAAGGAGTGTACATTGTTATTCCTTTTTCATAATAATTTTTTATCATTACTTCTAACATTTTATTGGCATCAATCAACATACTTTTTGCTTCGCCAATAGTTCCATTTACCAACACATTTTCTTGTTCAAAAAGCGGCTTTAGTGCATCACAATTGCGTTTTGCAGAATATTCAGGATTGTGAACTTTTGTTTTCATTGTTACTTCTTTTCCTTCACTATCAATCATTTTTACATCAACTATTTTTTCATCATAAACAGGAAATTTAAAATCCACAGCATCTTCCAATGTATGCAAATTGGTGCAAGCTCCATTCAAGGTAGTTCCAAGCATTAAAATTTTTCCATTCTTATTACATAATTTTCTGAAAGGCGAATGTTCGTTGTATGGTGTTAATTGTCCAAAATGTGAATTGGTAAAATATTCCGCCAACGAACCTTTTGCAGCAACACAATCTGTTGGATGAAAGCTACGATAAACCCCATTCAATTTTCTAAAATATTCGGTAACACTTCCCATTTGAGATGGCGTATTTTTTATATCAAAAAATGGATGTTGTTCTAAATGTGTTTTGTTTCTTCCCTTTGCAGGAAAAGTTGGAAATAATAATGTTCCATTTTCTCCAACAACTTCAAACAAAGCATCAACAAGTGTTTTAGCGCCACCTTCCACAAAACCAATTTTACTCAAACTACTATGTACTAAAACAGAATCGTTTTTTTTGATTCCAATTTTTTGTAAATCTTCAACTAATTTTTGTTTTGTAATTGCTTTATTCGTTTGCTCTTGATGAAGCAATTCTTTTTTGCGTTCATTTTTTTTGAACGCTTTTGCCCAATTTAAAAGAAATTCAGGAGCATATTTTAAGATGAATTGTTTCAAGATTTTTATTTTTTACAACCTACATTTATTTTGTAGCATACTGCACCATTTCTTCATACACAGCACGCCAACCTTGCCACAGCTTTTGATTGTTCAATGTATCATTGTGCCAAAGGCTTATGAATGCTCCATTTACAGCTTTTACCTCATCAATCAAGGGTTTTATTTTAGTCATTGCGTCCTCTGGTTTTATTTTCATGTAATATTTCAATGTGCCTTCCATTACTGCAAACGGATGAATTTTCAATTTTGTTTCCAATTCCATATCCAAATCATAAAAATTGAATGCCGTACAAATGCTCGCTCTAAAGCCAACTTGAGAAGCAAATCCCATTGTGTAATCATCAGTAATATCCAAATCAATTAAATTACGATAGGTTTCGGGCAAAGTAAGTTTCAAAAAATGTTGGCGACTTTTTGTAATATCTCTGTGCAATACTTTTGATAAGCGAGCTACTTCTTTTTTTAATTGCTCTTTACTTTTATTTGAACCATACGATGGATGAATAGCCACATCAGCATAGTCGCCAAGCATTTTAATAAGCGATTGAAATTTCTTACTTTCAATCGGAAGATTTTTATCATTCACACCATAATCGCCAAGCAAAATAAAATACACGCTTTTAAATTTATATTTTTTCAACATCTCCAATTGAAAATCGTAAGTATCGTAAGGGTCTTTTTTAATGCCCAACAAAACGCTGTTTCGTTCTCTAATTTCAGTAAAATCAAATTTTGAAATAGATTTTAAATAGCCTCCAATGCTTCTTGTGAAGCCCTTTTCGCGATACGCATAAGCATTATCAATATCAATGGTTGAAATAAATTCGTATTTTTTTTCTCCAAAAACAACAGTAGGATATTTATGTTGAATCACTTGCTTTATCCATTGAGCCCAATGATTGATAACAGGTTTTTGTAAAAAACCATTTGCAAATGCTAAACTATCTTTTGCATCAAACCTATCGTGGTCATCGCGAATGTGAGGCAAATATTCTTCGTAACGTGTAACCAAATAAAAACTTGCAGCAAACACATCGAACGGAAATGCAGAAACTTTTCCTGTAGCATAAAATACTTTATGATTATTGAAATCAAAGGTGGAAATGTTTTGTTCGGAGATACCTGTTTCAAATAATAAATTGCGCGAAGTGAAATGAATTTCATTATCAATGGGATTGTTGGTATAGCTCAACTTTGCAGTATCACAGGCTTTCAACTCTTCCACATTGTCAGTCAATTTAAAATCAATGTTCAAAATATCTTTGAACACAAGATTAAAAATATATCTATTGCGATGTGTTATTTTATGTGTATAGATTAATAGCATGTTTTGTATCTCTTTGTCATTTATGCTGTTTCATATTAAACTTTAATCCTTTTGTACATTTTAATTTTTACAACTGGTTTATGAGATTTCTCCCTATGGTCGAAATGACAAACAGTTAATTAATATATTTTAAAATCTCTGTACAAATAAATTCTGCCGCTTTTCCATCGCCAAACAAAGTTGGAAAATTTAATGTTGTTGATTTTGAAAAATAATGATATGCTTCCATAATTTTTTCTTCATCAGCATCAACAATTTTTGCAGAGCCGCAATTTACCAATTCAATCCATTCTGTTTCGGAACGCAAAATAATACATGGCTTTTTGAAAAAGAAAGCTTCCTTTTGTACACCACCAGAATCGGTGATTACAAGCGTTGCATTTTTTTCTAATGCAATCATTTCTAAAAACGAAACAGGTTCTATTATTTTTATTCGTTGATTTGTTTTTACAGCACTATATAATTCGGCTGAAAGATTTTGCGACAATAATTTTGCTGTGCGTGGATGCAATGGCAAAATTATTTTAATGCTATTTTCATTTGCAATTTTATTTATTGCACTAAAAATGGCGTTCAAGCGCAAAGGCTCATCAGTATTATTGTTGCGATGAATGGTTGTTAAAATAAATTTTTCGCCTTGTAAATTATTTTCTTTTAAAATAAAAGTTTGCTCTTCAGCAACTGTTGAAAAATGCAAACTATTATCATACATCACATCACCACAATGATAAATTTTTGGATTATCAAAGGTGAAAGGTGCTGTGTTATTTTCTTTAAATCCTTCTTTTATTAAATTATCTAAACCCGCTTTTGTTGGCGAAAACAATAGTGTTGAAGCGTGGTCGCACATGATGCGATTAATCTCTTCGGGCATTGATTTATTAAAAGAACGCAAACCAGCTTCAATATGCACAATTGGAACATGAATTTTTGATGCTGCTATAGCTCCCGCCAATGTTGAATTTGTATCGCCATAAAGCACAATGCAATTGGGTTTTTCTTTCAATAAAATTTCTTCAATGCCTTCAATCATAGATGCTGTCTGCTTTCCGTGAGTTGCCGAACCTACATTCAAATTATAATTTGGATGCGGAATGTGCAATTCTTCAAAAAATATTTTCGACATGTTTTCATCATAATGTTGCCCAGTGTGCACAATTATTTCCTGAATTTTATCTGAAAATTTATTTTTAATTGCTCTGCTCAAAGCGGCTGCTTTTATTATCTGTGGTCGAGCTCCAATTATTGTTAGTATTTTAAATTTATTCATTCTTTTTAAAAAATTAAACGCTATTCATTTTCAAAATTTCTGTTTGTCATTTCGAC
>JAYTXX010000036.1:0-16762 GCA_043742725.1 Bacteroidota bacterium
AAAATCCTAAACGCGATATGCCCATAGGTATTCTTGGTTCATTGGTAGTATGTACTATTTTATACATTATTTTTTCTCACGTACTTACAGGTGTTGCAAACTGGCAAGATTTTGCTGACCCTACAAAAGGAAAAGAAGCATCTGTTGCGTATGCTATTTCTACTTATATGCACGGTTATGGTTGGTTATCAACTGCTGTAACAGTAGCAATTCTTGCAGGATTTTCATCTGTAATATTAGTAATGCTTATGGGGCAAAGTCGTGTGTTTTTCTCTATGTCAAACGATGGACTTTTACCAAAAGTATTTTCACATTTACATCCTAAATTTCGTACACCATACAAATCAAATCTTATGCTTTTCTTATTTGTAGGCATCTTCGGAGGCTTTATTCCTGGAAGCATTGCAGGAGATTTAACATCAATAGGAACATTACTTGCCTTTGTACTTGTGTGTGCAGGAATTTGGATATTACGCAAAAACGAACCAAACGCAGTTCGTCCTTTTAAAACACCGCTTGTTCCTTTAGTTCCAATTCTTGGAATTATTATTTGTTTATTGATGATTATTTCTTTAGATAGATTTACACAATTAAGCGCACTAACTTGGATGCTTGTTGGACTTGATGTGTATCTTATTTTTGGATTAAAAAATAGTATTCTTAAAAAAGGAGAAGAAGTACATCATCAGTTTCGTGGACAAAAATCGGCATCAGTTGCAGGTATTATTTGTTCATTCTGTTTGTTAGGATTATCAATGTTAGATTTTTATTTCAAAAAACAAGCATTTATGCAAGATTCTACTGCTAATGCAGAACCTTCTATGCCTTGGTTTTTCTTAGCACTTGGAATCATTCATTTAGGTATTTTCACTTGGAGTATGATGAGCAAACCAAAAACTGCTTAATTCAGGAATGTCAAATCAACCCGAATTAAAACGCACACTCGGACTCATTGATGCTACAAGCATTGTAGCAGGTTCAATGATTGGTTCAGGAATTTTTATTGTAACATCGGCAATGGCGCGCGATATTGGTTCTGCTGGTTGGCTATTAGTTTTGTGGCTTCTCACAGGATTAATTACCGTATTTGCTGCATTGAGTTATGGCGAACTTGCTGGAATGATGCCCAATGCTGGTGGACAATACGTTTACATTCAACGTGCTTACGGAAGAATGATTTCTTTTCTTTATGGTTGGACTGTTTTTACTGTTATTCAAACAGGTGTTATTGCTGCGGTTGCAGTTGCTTTTGCAAAATACACTTCTGTTTTTTTTCCCGAACTCAATACTGTTTTATTTTCGCTTGGCGATGGTTTTAAAATTACTTACGCACAAATAGTAGCAATGGTAAGTATTGTATTCCTCACGTTTATAAATAGTAGAGGTGTTCAAAACGGAAAACGAATTCAATTAATTTTTACTTCAGCAAAATTGTTTGCTTTGTTTGCACTAATAATATTGGGTTTAGCAATTGGTTTTAGAGGCAATGTGATGTTGGAAAATTTTAAAAATATGTGGGATGCTTCAAAAACATTTTTTAATGAAAATACAAAACAGTGGGAAGTAGTTAATCTTACAGGATTTGCATTGATGGGTGCAATGGGTGCAACCATTATCAATTCATTGTTTTCGAGTGATGCTTGGAACAATGTAACATTTATTGCAGCCGAAATAAAAGACCCGAAGAAAAATATTCCTCGCAGTTTATTTCTTGGAACATTAATCGTAACCATTATTTATATTTTGGCAAATGTGGCGTATTTAGCGCTATTACCAATGAAAGGAAACCCAGATGCAACAGATGTTTTAGGACAAGGCATTATGTTTCCAAGTAACGATAGAGTAGGAGCAGCAGCAGCTTCAATGATTTTTGGTGACCCAGCAGTTTACATTATGGCTGCATTAATTATGGTTTCTACCTTTGGTTGCAACAATGGAATTGTATTAGCAGGTGCGCGTTTGTTTTATGCAATGGCAAAAGATGGTTTGTTTTTCAAACGTGCAGAAACACTAAATACTAAACAAGTACCTGCGAAAGCATTGTGGTTACAGTGTATTTGGGCGTGTGTACTTTGTTTGTCGGGCAAGTATGGCGATTTACTAACCTATGCAACATTTGCTTCATTGCTATTTTATATACTTACCATTGCAGGTATTTTTATTTTACGAAAAAAAGAACCTGATACAGAACGACCTTACAAAGCCTTTGGTTATCCACTAATTCCAGCTTTGTACATTTTAATTACATCAGCAATTTGTATTGATTTATTAATTTATGATACAAAAAATACTGGATTAGGTTTGCTGATTGTATTGCTTGGAATCCCCGTTTACTACATTACACAGAAGAAATCGAATGTAAATTCGTAATTTCTTTTTTTTGAATTTGAGAAAATTTTTCTATGAAACAATTTATCCGCGATTACTTAACATTCAATAGACGTGAGCGAAACGGAGTGTTTGTACTTTTGCTAATTATTGTATCATTAATTATTTATTTGAATGTTTCCCAGTATTTTGTGGAGCCTGTAAAAGTTGATTTCATAAAATTTGAAACCGAAATAGATTCGCTCAATGCTTCACTAAAAGCGGCAACCGACTCAACAGAAAATTATTCAAAAACAAATTACAAACGATTCGACAAAAATAAAAAACGAAATGTAGAGTTGTTTACATTCAACCCTAATACTATATCTGACAAGGATTGGCAACGATTGGGATTGAGCGAAAAACAAATTCATACTATTAAAAATTACTTATCAAAAGGTGGAAAATTTAGGAAAAAAGAAGATTTGAAAAAAATGTATTGTGTGAAAGAAGATTTGTATTTGATGTGGGAACCTTACATTTCTATTCCAACAGAAATAAAAAAAGATACATTTAAAAATCGTTATCCGAAATTTGAAAAAGCGAAAACCGAAATTCTAATGGTGGAGCTTAATTCAGCTGATTCCATTCAACTTATAAAATTAAAAGGCATTGGACCATTTTATGCAAAATCAATTTTAAAATATAGAAATTTATTAGGAGGTTTTGCAACAAAGGAACAACTGCTCGAAGTTTGGAAATTTGACAAAGAAAAATTCGATGCCATTGAAAAATATATTACGGTTGATACTTCTACAATTAAAAAAATAAATATTAATACTTGCACAGCAAATGAATTGAAACATCCATACATCAATTGGAACATAGCCAATGCAATTATTAGCTATCGTACTAAACATGGTAAATTTAAAACTGTTGAAGAAATTAAAAAAACAGATTTGGTAGATGATGAAACTCTGCGTAAAATTGCACCTTACTTAATTATTAAATAAACGATGCTAACACAAAAAATAAAAAACACCATTCGCGATGTTGCTGATTTTCCAAAGCAAGGAATTTTGTTTAAAGACATAACACCTATTTTGCATAACCAAGAATTGTGCAACGAAATTGTTAGTGCATTTGCTGATAAGTTAAAAGATAAAAATATTGATGCCATTGTAGGTATTGAAAGTAGAGGCTTTTTGTTTGGTTTTGCATTGGCAAACAAATTAAATATTCCATTTATATTAGTTCGTAAAGCTGGAAAGTTGCCGTATAAAAAAATTGCTTACGAATATGATTTGGAATACGGAAGTGCAAAAGTAGAAATGCAAGTAGATGAAATAAAAGAAGGTTGGAATGTGTTGGTACACGATGATTTGCTTGCTACAGGTGGAACAGCAGAAGCTGCTGCAAAATTAATTCAAATGCAAAAAGGAAATGTGGCGGGCTTTGCTTTTGTTGTTGAACTTGATTTTTTAAATGGAAAACAAAAATTAAATCAATACAGCGATACGATTGTAAGTTTAGTGAATTACTAATTAATTCAGTTGCTTTTTTGTTCATTATAAAATTAGCTTATAAGTCCTGTAGGGACAATCTATCGGTAATAAATGGAAGCTATATAAAAAACAAGTCCCGTAGGGACGAAATTTAAGAATGCTTTGATTCATTGGTAAATATCGTCCCTACGGGACTTACAAATTATTTTATTCTGTTGTTCTACCAATAGATTGTCCCTACAGGACAACGATGCAGAAATTTTACAAATGGCAAATGAATTAATTAATTCGGTTTTACTTTTTTCCTTTAATACAAAATAAAAATTATATTTTTGTCGCTCCTAAAAATTTAAACACAACACCATGGATTTTAGCACAAACGAAAATCAGCGAATGATTGCTGATATGATTAAAAAATTTGGAGAAGACCACATAAGACCTAAAATGATGGAATGGGACGAATCGCAAGAATTTCCTGTGGAAGTTTTCAAAAAACTTGGAGAACTTGGATTGATGGGGGTTTTGGTGCCTCAAGAATATGGCGGTTCTGGATTTTCATACACCGAATATGTTACAGCAATTGTTGAATTATCAAAAATATGTGGCTCTATTGGACTTTCTATGGCAGCTCACAACTCGTTGTGTACTGGACATATTTTGGCTTTTGGTAATGAAGAACAAAAGAAAAAATATTTACCAAAATTGGCAACAGCAGAGTGGATTGGCGCATGGGGATTGACCGAAACAGGAACAGGTTCCGATTCGGGAGGAATGAATACCATTGCAAAAAAAGATGGCGATTATTATGTAATCAATGGTTCTAAAAATTTTATTACGCATGCTATTTCAGGAAATGTAGCTGTTGTTATTGTTCGCACAGGCGAAAAAGGCGATTCACATGGAATGTCGGCATTTATTATTGAAAAAGGAACAGCAGGTTTTAAATCCGGTAAAAAAGAAAATAAATTAGGAATGCGTGCCTCTGAAACTGCGGAACTTATTTTCACTGATTGTCGTGTACACAAAGACCAAATGCTTGGCAAAGAAGGAGATGGTTTTATTCAAGCCATGAAAGTATTGGATGGTGGTCGTATTTCCATTGCAGCATTATCCATAGGTATTGCAAAAGGTGCATTTGATGCAGCTTTAAAATATTCAAAAGAGCGTGAACAATTTGGAAAACCAATTTCACAATTTCAAGCAATTTCATTCAAATTGGCAGAAATGGCAACCGATATAGAAGCTGCCGAATTACTCACTTTCTTGGCGGCTGATAGAAAAAACAAAGGTTTGAAAATGACTAAAGAAGGAGCTTTTGCAAAATATTATGCATCGGAAGTAGCTGTAAAAGTTTCAACCGAAGGCGTTCAGATATTTGGCGGATATGGCTATACAAAAGACTTTCCAGCAGAAAAATATTATCGCGATAGTAAATTGTGTACCATTGGTGAAGGTACTTCAGAAATTCAAAAATTGGTAATTGCCAGAGAATTATTAAAATAATTTGCAATTGATAATTTATAATTCACAATTATTTTTTACATTTGCGTCCCATTATTAAAAATTTAAAACAAAAGAAAATGTTAATAGTACCAGTTAAAGAAGGCGAAACAATAGAAAAAGCACTTAAAAAATTCAAAAAGAAATTTGAAAAAACAGGTGTAGTAAAGGAATTGCGTGAACGTCAAAAATTCACAAAGCCATCTGTTGTGTATCGCGAAGCAAGAATTAAAGCAGTTTACAAAGAAAAACTTCAACGCGGAGTAGAAGAATAGTTTCGGAGTAAATTCAAAAATATTTTTCCTAAAAAGGAAAATTTACGCTTATAGACAAAACTTTTTTAAGTTTTTCTCGTTTAAGTATGTAAGTTTTCCTTTTTTTATTTTCATTTATGTACGCAAGCAGGGATAGTTTTTTTAAATATCTACAATACGAAAAACGATTTTCGAACCATACGCTGGTTGCATACTCCAACGATTTAAAACAATTTTACGATTACCTCCAAACTACTTACGAAATAAAACAATTAGCAGAAATTAATCATACTGTTGTGCGTTCGTGGGTGGTAAGTTTAATGGAACAAAAAATATCGCCACGCTCTGTAAACCGAAAAATTACTACGCTAAAAACGTTCTATAAATTTTTGTTACGTCAAAATATTGTAACAGAAAACCCGATGCTGAAAATACAATCGCCAAAGGTGCCGAAACATTTGCCAGTGTTTGTGGAGAAAGAAAAAATGAATTTACTGCTCGATACTATTGATTTTGGTGATGATGCCGAAGCACAACGCAACAAATTAATTATCGAATTGTTTTATGCAACAGGTATGCGTTTGTCGGAATTAATCAATTTAAAACAACATAACATTGATTTTTCGTCTTGTCAATTAAAGGTATTGGGTAAACGCAATAAAGAACGTATTATTCCGTTCAATAATCAGTTGAAAAATCAATTGGAGTTATATATACAATCAAAACCAAACATCGAGGATGAGTTTTTGTTTGTAAACAAAAGTGGAAAAAAATTGTACGAAAAACTTGTTTATAGAATCGTTAAGCAATACCTTTCGGAAGTAACAACAATAAATAAAAAAAGTCCACATGTGTTGCGTCATACATTTGCAACTCAAATGCTCAACAATGGTGCTGATTTGAATGCAATAAAAGAATTGTTAGGACATGCTAGTCTTTCGTCAACACAAGTTTATACGCACAACACAGTAGAAAAATTAAAAAGCATACACAAACAAGCACACCCAAAAGCATAAGAAACATAAACAAACTATATTAACTAAAAAATAGGAGGAACCAAGTTATGACACTTAAAATTCAATCAGTGCATTTTAATGCAGACAAAAAATTGTTAGAATTTATTCAAGAACGTGTAGATAAACTAACTCAATATTATGATGGAATAATTACCAGCGAAGTAATTTTAAAATTAGATAAATCGGATGCAGCTACTAACAAAATTGCCGAAATAAAATTGCACATACCCGGCAACGATTTGTTTGCAAAAAAACAATGCAAAAGTTTTGAAGAAGCTATAGATAGCAGCATTGACGCACTAAAAACACAAGTGAAAAAACATAAAGAAAAAGTAAAAGGGTTGTAATAAAATACTTAATAATAAGATAGCCACAGGTAAAAACATCTGTGGCTGTATTGTGTAAAATGGGATTCACTTGCGAGTGCGAGAATCAATCAATAAATTATGAAATTTTTTAATTATTTCTTACTCATATACTTTTTTTCGGTAATTAATTATTCCTTTTCCCAAAAATTGATAGATTTAAAAATAAATATAAAATCTGAAAATAAAGGAGAACAAATAATTATTAAAATAAAGAATATTTCAAAAGATACACTTTTAGCCTCTAATTGTAACTGTAATAAATTATTTTTTGAAAATTCCATTGGCAATGCAAATAGAGATTATCCTTTATATTATAAGTTTTTTAAAGATAATAATTTAGCAGGAGGAGAAGATTTTTCTTATCCGTTTGTTAAGGTACCCCCAAAAAATAATATAATTTATGACTTTTCTTATTCGATTAAGGAAACCAGTATTTTTATTATAAGAATATTTGATGAAAAATTGAAAACAGGATTTTTAATTCCAATAAAATTATATCCGAATAAATATTTAAAATTTGAAAATTCAATTCAATATTACGAAATAAAAGAACTTATTCCTATTCAATCTATTTGGGATAAATATTAGTGTTACCCCCGTAGGCGTGAAGCTGAAGCGTTGAACTGTGTGGAAGGGCTTCGTGCCAAAAGAAAAATGTAAGCTGCACTTACCTTCACACTTCAAAATTATATTATTTTTGTACAACAGAAATCCAGCAGTCGCTGTTGTCTTCTCCAGCGACTTTTATTTACAAGCATTTTGCTTTTTTTTATTTTCATCAAACATTCCAAGCAATAAATAATTGAGTATCCGAATGTGATTGTGTAACATAGAAAAAAGTGCTAAAAAAGCCTGAAGCTTTAATACAAATCTTCACGCTTTTTTTATTGCCACCATATTTTTAGCACGGAGGAAGTTACTTTTATGACAAAGGGAACTGGATTTGTTACAAAGGGGAACGGACTTATGACAAAGGAAGTTACTTTTGTCATAAAAGTAACTTCCTCCGTGGAACTGTTGGTTGCATTGCAAAATAAGATATACTCGAGAGTGTGGGAGTTTATTAAAAAAATAGTGTTTATCTTGTGTTTTTAACTTAATGACATTGGCTTCAAACCTACTGCGAATGAGTAGTGCTAATGAACAAAGCCCAATAAAATTAAATGAACGAATATGAAAAAATAGTTGGTAAGCACAGCTTACTATTTACTTTTGGCACGAAGACCTTTCACACAGTTCAACGCTTTAGCTTCGCGCCTACGGGGGTTATTGTAATTATTATGTTAATCGTTCAAAGTTGTGCCATTAATAATCAACAAGATAAAAACAACTACACTGAAATAGTATTAAATAAAAAAATGAAAGTTATGCTTGTTGATACTTCTTTGTTTAGATGTTATAACTTTATTATTTTAAAGTATAAAAAAATAGAATATAAAGTATTATCGGAGAAAAATAAACAAGATAATATAAACACACTTAAGGTTGGAGGGGAATACACTTTTAATCTCAAGTTTGTGGATGCAATGGAGAGCGAATTTGAAGATGGACTTTTTTTAAGGCGGAATGATTTTGAAATGAAATTAAATGGGAAAGTAGTAAGGAAAAGTGACGAACCCCTTTATTCATCACCAAATTTAATAGGGCTATTATATCAGTTTTCCAATATAGACTCTATTGCTTTACAACATTATCTTTCTAGCCATGTAATCCTCAATTGTCAAGGCAAATAATTGTATAAACCCTCCTCCCCCCTAGGCGCGAAGCTGAAGCGTTGAATAAGGGCTTCATGCCAAAAGTAAATGGTAAACTGTGCTTACCTTCACACTTCAAAATTATATTATTTTTGTACAACAAAAATCCAGCAGTCGCAGGTATCCTCACCAGCTACTTTTATTTATAAGCATTTGCTTTTTTTTATTGTGGAAATTTGAGTTTTATAGGAACATTTGTGAAAAAAGGAGGATGGGCTATTCCGAGTTGTCCATTACCATTTTCGCCCCAAATCCACAAGGATCCGTCATTTTTTATTGCCATCGAATGATTTGTACCTGCACAAATTCCTATAATATTTTTAAGACCACTCACCTTAACGGGAGTGTTGCTGTTAATGGATCTTCCTCCGCTAATCACTCCCGGACTTGCCAAAGATGCAAGTGTTCCATGTTTAGCAAGATACTCATTGTAGGCTTCGTGCCAGCTAATCGAACTATCACCAAGTTGCCCGCCATGATTGGCGCCCCAAGCCCAAGCTGTTCCATCATTCTTTATTGCCATTGAGTAAGCTGATCCTCCTTTAATAGTGATAACCCCAGTAAGTCCTTTTACTTGTATAGGTTTATTATTGTCTTGTTTTGTACCATCTCCGAGCTGTCCCCAAAAATTTGAACCCCAACTCCATACACTTCCATCTTTTTTTAATGCAAGTGAGTGAACTCCACCTCCTGCTATTAAAACAACATCATTAAGGACATTTACTTTAACAGGAATATTTGTTTTCGTATTTGTGCCGTCTCCGAGCTGCCCAAAATGATTGTTTCCCCAAGTCCAAACTGTTCCATCATTTTTAAGAGCAATGGAACTCATTGTTTCTGCTGCAATAAATATAATTCCTTCAAGATTATTTATTTTGATTGGAATATTTGAATCAGAATTAGTTCCGATACCAAGCTGTCCAAATTTGTTTTCTCCCCAAGTCCATACTGTCCCATCATTTTTAAGAGCTAAAGAAAATTTTTCACCGCAGCTGATGGCTGTAATTCCTTCAATTCCTTTAACCTGAACTGGATTATTTTTGTAGTCAAAACTCCCATCTCCAAGCTGACCACTTTTATTATTACCCCAAGCCCAAACTGTTCCATCTTTTTTTAAAGCGAGAGCGTGAGTTGACCAATTAAACGAATTTGAACCAATACTTACTGCAATGCAATCAGTTATTCCAGTTAATTGAACAGGGAGTCGTTGAGTGTTTCTATCTGTTTTTGTACCATCTCCAATTTGTCCATAGTCGTTTCTGCCCCAAGCCCAAACAGAACCATCTTCCTTTATGAAAATTGAATTGCCATCAGTAGCGGCTATTCTTGATGAACATGAAGAGCAGTTTTTAAATAGTTCATTTTGGGTTTCATCAATCGAAGTTGTTAAAGTATTGCGGGTTGGATTATCTGACAATAATTCCAATTCTTGTTTGGCTTTAGAAGCGTTCCCATAATCTTCTTTTATAATGGCTTCTGCAATATCTTTCCTTAATTGTTCTTTTTTTGTTTTTGTTTCTTGAAGTGATTTGATAAGTTCTTTGGTTTTTGTCGCACCATCATAATCTTCTAATTTTATTTTATTTTCCAAATCAATTTTTAAATCAGCAATTTGTTTTTCTTCCAATTCACGAGTATCTAGTTCTTTTTTTATTTCAGCGCATTTTTTATAATCTTCGACTTGTGCAGCATCGTTTTTCATTTTTTGAAGAGCATCTTTACTTTTCAAAAAATAAGGATTTTGAGATAATGCGCATAAGTTGCACAAAAGCAAAATAACAATGAAGGGTGAATTTTTTTTCATAAAAATTATTTTTTTTTCAATAACAAATATATTAACTAATATCGAAGCTGTAAAAAATAATTCTAACAGATACTTTGTCTATGTTCAAAATATTTTGAATAGTGCGTTTTTATTTTCAAAAAGCAAAATTAGTGTAAATAATACCGTTACATTTGCGCGCTCAAAAAAATGGCGTGTAGTTTTTTTTGTAAAAAAGTAATATTTTTTTGTTCTGTAACAAAAAATTTCTACATTTGCAATCCTTTTTAAAAAGAGGTTTGCATTTTTGTGTAAAAAATAAATAAAATAGTTCTTTCAAAACCCAGTATTATAAGGCAAAAGCCGATGTAGCTCAGTTGGCCAGAGCAGCTGATTTGTAATCAGCTGGTCGGGGGTTCGAATCCCTCCATCGGCTCCAAAAAGTGAGAATTGTGATATTTGTCGGGGAGATACCAGAGTGGCCAAATGGGACGGACTGTAAATCCGTTGCGAAAGCTTCGAAGGTTCGAATCCTTCTCTCCCCACACTATTTTTTTGGAGAGAAAGATTTTAGAAAGTAAATTAAAGTTCTTTAAATAAAAAAATTAAAAAGCGGAAGTAGCTCATTTGGTAGAGCGTCAGCCTTCCAAGCTGAGGGTGGCCGGTTCGAGCCCGGTCTTCCGCTCTTTTTAAAAAATGTGCTCACAGGCTTTGTTTAAGCTGTTGTAGCTCAGTTGTAGAGCACTTCCTTGGTAAGGAAGAGGTCGTGAGTTCAATCCTCATCAACAGCTCTTAAACGTGTTGATGAAGAAATGTGAAGTGTGGTTTTGCAGGAGTTTAACAAACTCGTTTGATAAGAATTTTTGGAGTAAATAAATATAAAATAACAATTAAATAAAATAGCAATGGCTAAAGAAAAATTCGACCGTTCCAAACCACATGTAAACATTGGAACAATTGGTCACGTTGACCACGGTAAAACTACCTTAACCGCAGCAATCACAGTAGTATTGGCTGAAAAAGGTTTATCAGAAGTGAGAGATTTCTCATCAATTGATAATGCTCCTGAAGAAAAAGAACGTGGTATCACGATCAATACTTCACACGTAGAATATTCTACAGCTTCACGTCACTATGCACACGTTGACTGTCCAGGTCACGCGGATTATGTGAAAAACATGGTTACAGGTGCTGCCCAAATGGACGGTGCTATACTTGTTGTAGCTGCTACGGATGGTCCAATGCCACAAACTCGTGAACATATCCTTTTGGCTCGTCAGGTTGGCGTTCCTAAAATTGTTGTGTTTATGAACAAAGTGGATATGGTTGACGATCCAGAATTGTTAGAACTTGTTGAAATGGAAATTCGTGAGTTATTGACATTCTATCAATTTGATGGAGCAAACACACCAATCATTCAAGGTTCTGCTTTGGGTGGATTGAACAAAGATGCGAAGTGGATGCCAAAAATTATGGAATTGATGGATGCAGTAGATACTTTCATTCCAATTCCAAAACGCGAAACTGAAAAAGCATTTTTGATGCCAGTTGAAGATGTATTCACAATCACAGGTCGTGGTACAGTTGCAACAGGTAAAATTGAAACAGGAGTAATCAATACAAATGATGCTGTTGAAATTATTGGTATGCAACAAGAAAAATTAACATCTACAATTACAGGTGTTGAAATGTTCCGTAAAATCCTTGATAGAGGAGAAGCTGGAGATAACGTAGGTTTATTATTACGTGGTATTGACAAGAAAGACATCCGTAGAGGAATGGTGGTTGTAAAACCAGGAACTATTCAATGTCATACTGAATTTAAAGCTGAAGTTTACGTATTGAAAAAAGAAGAAGGTGGACGTCATACTCCATTCCATAACAAATACCGTCCTCAATTTTACTTGCGTACAACTGACGTAACTGGAGAAATTGAATTACCAACAGGACGCGATATGGTTATGCCTGGCGATAACGTAACTATTACAGTTAAATTAATCGTTCCAGTTGCAATGGACAAAGGTTTACGTTTCGCTATCCGTGAGGGTGGACGTACTGTAGGTGCTGGTCAGGTAACTGAAATTATTAAGTAATAAATACACAAAATTAGAGCAACAGTAGGCAGTGGAAACATTGCCTGCTGTTTTGTACTAATTAACGGGTGATACTTAAATTAATTTTTAAGAGAACGGAAATCAAAAATTTGGAATATATAAACAGGTGTAGTTCAAGGGTAGAATAGAGGTCTCCAAAACCTTTGATGGGAGTTCGAATCTCTCCACCTGTGCAAAAAGAAAATTAAAATGAGCAAGTTCAGAGAATACATAGATGAAACTACTAACGAACTTTTACACAAAGTAAGTTGGCCAACATGGAGCGAATTACAAAGTAGTGCAATAGTAGTTGCTATTGCTTCTGTAATTATTGCATTGGTTGTTTTTGCAATGGATATCACATTCGAAAAAGGAATGGAAGCTATTTATCATTTATTCTAATCGTTAGAAATAATAAAATTAAAATGAGCGAGCAAGTAAAAACCGACACAGTTAAGAAATGGTATGTGGTAAGAGCTATCAGTGGTCAGGAGAAAAAGGTTAAGCAATATATTGAAGTTGAAATTAATCGTTTGGGATTAAGCAGTTTTGTTTCTCAAATATTAATTCCTACTGAAAAAATTTATCAAATACGCAACGGTAAAAAAGTAAGTAAAGAACGTCCATTTTATGGTGGTTATATTTTAGTTGAAGCAGCATTAGTAGGAGAAGTTCCTCACGTAATAAAAAATGTTACTGGTGTTATTGGCTTTTTAGGAGAAACAAAAGGTGGAGCACCAGTTCCAATGCGTTTGGCAGAGATTAATCGTATTTTAGGAACAGTAGATGATTTAGCAGAAAGCGATGCACAAATAAGCATTCCGTTTATAGTTGGCGAAACAGTAAAAGTTATCAATGGACCTTTCAATGGATTTACTGGAACTATTGAAAAAGTAATTGAAGATAAAAAGAAATTAGAAGTAATGGTAAAAATCTTCGGACGTAAAACACCATTGGAATTAGGATATTTAGAAGTAGAAAAAGAAAATTAAATAAACATTTGTTTAAAAATACAAAGAGCAACAGTTGAAAATTGAGCTTCCATCAACGATTAACTTTAAGAGCGGTGACACATTTTAAACATTCAAACTAAAACAGAAAATGGCAAAAGAAGTAAGTGCAATGATTAAATTGCAAATAAAAGGAGGAGCAGCAAATCCTTCACCACCAATTGGTCCAGCATTAGGAGCAAAAGGTGTTAATATCATGGAATTTTGTAAGCAGTTCAATGCAAGAACTCAAGATAAAGCAGGTAAAGTTATTCCAGTAATTATCACTGTTTATAATGATAAATCATTTGAATTTATTACAAAAAATCCACCAGTAGCAGTATCGTTATTGGAAATTACAAAAGTAAAACAAGGTTCAAAAGAATCAAACCGATTAAAAGTTGGTAATGTTTCTTGGGATCAAATCCGCACAGTTGCAGAAGCAAAAATGCCAGATTTGAATTGTTTTACAATTGAATCAGCAATGAGCATGGTTGCTGGAACAGCTCGTAGTATGGGATTAACTGTAACAGGTGAATCTCCATTAAAAAAGAAGTAAGTTTAACTGATGGAGTCCGAATTGAGTAAGACGTTTGCACATCACAAATAAATAAAAATGACAAAAATTTCAAAAAACAGAAAATTAGCACTTGCTAAATATGATGCAACAAAATCATATTCATTAGCCGAAGCTGCTAAAATTTTAAAAGAAATCACTACTACAAAATTTGATTCTTCAGTTGATATCAGCGTACGTTTAGGAGTAGATCCACGTAAAGCAAATCAAATGGTTCGTGGTTCGGTATCATTACCACACGGAACAGGAAAAACATTACGCGTATTGGTATTGTGTACACCCGATAAAGAAGCAGAAGCAAAAGCTGCAGGTGCTGATTTTGTTGGATTAGATGAATTCATCGAAAAAATAAAAGGTGGATGGGTTGATGTGGATGTAGTAATTGCTACACCAAGTGTAATGGGTAAATTAAGTACAGTTGCTCGTGTTCTTGGACCTCGTGGTTTAATGCCAAATCCAAAAACAGGAACAGTAACAATGGATGTTGCAAAAGCTGTAGCTGATTCAAAAGGTGGAAAAATTGACTTCAAAGTTGATAAAGCAGGTATTATTCAATCATTGGTTGCAAAAGCATCATTTGATAGCAACAAAATTGCTGAAAATGCAAACGAATTGTTGCAAACAATTGTGAAATTAAAACCATCATCAGCAAAAGGAACTTATGTGAGAAGTGTGTATATGAGCACAACGATGAGCCCAAGTGTAGAAATCGATACAAAATTTTTAGCACAATAATTTTATAAAAATCATTATCTATAACGGCTTCCACGGTGTAGATACAAACCTCGTTTGAAATTTATTCTTAACCGAATAAATAAAGATGAAAAAAACAATAGAAATGAAAAAAGAAGATAAAACAAAAGTAATTGAGTCTTTAGTAGAACAACTAAATGCAAATAATAAAATCTACTTGGCAGACTGCTCTTCTTTAACTGTTGAAAAAATTAACCAATTCAGAAGATCTTGCTTCGAAAAAAACATTTCGATGACAGTAGTAAAAAATTCATTGCTTCAAAAGGCATTGGAACAAGCTGCTGATAGTCGTTTAACAGGATTAATTCCTGCTTTAAAAGGTGCTACAGCACTAATGTTTACCGAAGTAGGAAATGCTCCTGCAAAGTTAATTAAGGAGTTTAGAAAGAAAAACGATAAGCCAATTTTGAAAGCGGCTTTCGTTGAAGAAAACATTTACATTGGTGATAAAGAATTAGATGCTCTTGCAAACATTAAGAGTAAAAACGAACTTATTGCTGACGTTATTGGATTACTTCAATCTCCTGCAAAACGTGTTATTGGAGCTTTGCAAGCAAATGCAGAGAAAAAAGATGCAGCTTAATTTTCAAACAGATTAAAGAGAAAGTAAAAATTAATTAGTAATAAATTTAAAAATCAAATAAAAATGGCAGACGTAAAAGCAATCGCTGAACAGTTAGTAAATTTAACTGTGAAAGAAGTGCAAGAATTATCAACAATCCTTAAAGATGAGTATGGTATTGAACCAGCTGCAGCAGCAGTTGTAGTATCAGGTGGTGCAGCAGGCGGAGACGCAGCAGCAGCTAAAACATCTTTTGATGTAATTTTAGTTGAAGCAGGTGCAGCAAAATTAGGTGTTGTAAAAATCGTAAAAGATTTAACAGGATTAGGTTTGAAAGAATCAAAAGACCTTGTTGATGGAGCACCAAAACCAGTTAAAGAAGGTGTTTCTAAAGAAGAAGCAGAATCATTGAAAAAACAATTAGAAGAAGCAGGAGCGAAAGTTGAAGTTAAATAAGCTGATTCTATTACACAATTTATAGGTCAACCTCATTCTTCCAATTTTTTTGGAAGAATGGGGCTTTGGCTTTTTGTTGTTTATTTTGTTTTTCTTATTAACCTTTAAATACTTAAGCACCTTGGCTCAAAATAAAAAACCTCAAAGAATAAGTTTTGCATCTATTAAAAGTCAAATAGAATATCCTGACTTTTTAGATATTCAACTTCAATCGTTTCAAGACTTTTTTCAGTTAGAAACAACTTCAGAAAATCGTCAAAACGAAGGACTTTATAAAGTTTTCGCAGAAAACTTTCCAATTTCCGATGCACGAAATAATTTCGTGTTAGAATTTTTAGATTATTTTATTGACCCGCCACGTTACTCTTTAGAAGAGTGTATTGAGCGTGGTTTAACATACAGCGTTCCGCTTAAAGCGAAATTACGTTTGTATTGTACAGATCCTGAACACGAAGATTTTGAAACAATCGTACAGGATGTTTACTTGGGAACAATTCCGTATATGACTCCAAAAGGTACTTTCGTTATCAATGGAGCAGAACGTGTTATTGTATCTCAATTGCACCGTTCACCAGGTGTGTTCTTCGGTCAAAGCCGTCACGCTAATGGAACAAAGTTGTATTCAGCTCGTGTAATTCCTTTCAAAGGATCATGGATTGAGTTTGCAACAGACATCAACAGCGTAATGTATGCTTACATTGACCGTAAGAAAAAATTACCAGTTACAACATTATTAAGAGCTATCGGATTTGAAAGTGATAAACAAATTCTTGAAATATTTGGCTTGGCTGATGAATTAAAAGTAGCAAAGCTGCCCTAAAAGGCGCAGTAGGTCGTAAACTTGCTGCTCGTGTTTTAAAAACATG
>JAYTXX010000037.1:0-31749 GCA_043742725.1 Bacteroidota bacterium
CTTGACGTTTACGTTCTGTTTCATCCAACAACACTTTGCGCATACGAATTGAACCCGGTGTAATTTCAACATACTCATCTATTTGAATATATTCCATTGCTTCTTCCAATGAGAAATTAATTTTTGGCGCAATACGCATTTTATCATCTGTACCAGATGCACGCATATTGGTAAGTTTTTTTTCTTTTGTAATGTTTACAACAATATCATCCTGACGATTATTTTCTCCAATTACTTGACCTGTATAAATTGGTTCACCTGGGTCAACAAAAAACTTTCCTCTATCTTGTAATTTATCAATAGAATAAGCAATTGCAGTTCCCATTTCGCCCGAAATTAAAACACCATTATTACGACTTGGGATTGGACCTTTCCAAGGTTCAAATGCCTTAAAACGATGTGCCATAACAGCTTCTCCAGCAGTTGCAGTTAAAATATTATTTCTTAAACCAATAATTCCTCGCGATGGAATTTCAAATTCCAAATGTTGTAAATCGCCTTTTGGTTCCATCAACAACATATCGCCTTTGCGTTGGCTTACATATTCAATCACCTTTCCAGCCGATTCTTCAGGAACATCAACTGTTAAATATTCAATTGGTTCACATTTTACTCCATCAATTTCTTTGATGATAACTTGTGGTTGTCCAACTTGTAATTCATATCCTTCGCGTCTCATTGTTTCAATTAAAACAGATAAGTGAAGAATACCACGACCGAAAACTAAATACGAATCAGCAGAGTTTGTTTCTTCAACACGCAATGCAAGATTTTTTTCTAATTCTTTAAACAATCTATCACGCAAGTGGCGAGAAGTAACAAATTTTCCTTCTTTACCAAAAAATGGAGAGTTGTTGATACAAAACAACATGTTCATTGTTGGTTCATCAATAGCAATAGGAGTTAGTCCTTCAGGATTTTCAAAATCAGCAATGGTATCGCCAATTTCAAAACCATCAATTCCAGTAATGGCAACAATTTCGCCCGATTGAATAGCATCAGTTGTTTTTGCTTTTCCTAATCCTTCAAATATGAATAATTCTTTGATGCGAGTTTTAATAATTGAACCATCACGTTTTACCAACGATACTGGCATGTTTTCCTTAATAGAACCACGATGAACACGACCTACAGCAATACGTCCAACAAAAGACGAATAATCCAATGAAGTAATTTGCATTTGCAATGTGCCTGCTAATCTTGGTGCTTCAGGGAAAAAATCAATAACTGTATCCAATAAATAAGTAATATCATCTGTTGGAGTTTTCCAGTCTGGTCCCATCCAGCCTTGTTTTGATGAACCATAAACGGTTTTAAAATCTAATTGTGCTTCGGTTGCATCCAAATTAAAAAACAAATCAAATACTTGGTCGTGAACCTCATCTGGACGGCAGTTTGGTTTATCCACCTTATTAATAACCAACACAACTCGTTTGCCTTGAGCCAACGCTTTTTGAGTAACAAAACGTGTTTGAGGCATCGGTCCTTCAAAAGCATCAACTAACAACACAACTCCATCAGCCATATTCAACACACGTTCTACTTCGCCTCCAAAATCAGCATGTCCAGGAGTATCAATAATATTAATTTTTGTTCCTTTATAACGTACTGAAACATTTTTTGCCAAAATGGTAATTCCTCTTTCTCGCTCCAAATCGTTGTTGTCAAGAATTAATTCTCCTGATTCTTGATTTTCACGAAATAATTTTCCTGTGTGTAAAATTTTGTCCACCAAGGTTGTTTTTCCGTGATCGACATGGGCAATAATGGCAATGTTTCTAATGTTTTTCATTTTAATAATTTATAAATATTCTAAACGCTTTATTTTTGAGGGTGCAAAAGTAGTGATTTTATTCGTAAAATCGGTGGTTGAATAATTTATATAATTTACATTTCAGCAAAACAATTATCTTTGTTTTGGTTAAAGTACAACAAAATCAATACGTACAGCTAATGACAGAAAACAAAATATGGTTTGGAAACCCAACAATTGAAAATTTGGATTGGATGAATGCAAATACGCTTTCCGATTCGCTATCTATTAGAATTATTGAAATTGGCGATGATTATATAAAAGGCACAATGCCTGTAGATGGGCGAACCAAACAACCCTTTGGTTTGTTGCATGGTGGAGCTTCTGTGGCTTTAGCCGAAACGCTTGGTAGTGTGGGTTCGTGGTTAATTGTAAATCCCGATTTGTTTATTGGTGTGGGAATAGAAATTAATGCAAATCATATAAAAGCAGTTACTTCGGGTTTTGTAACGGGTGTTTGCAAACCCATTCATGTGAGGGGAAAAAATCACATTTGGGAAATTAAAATTTACAATGACGTAAATGAGTTGATTTGTATTAGCCGATTTACCTGCACCATCGTTTCGAAAGAAAAAATGATGCAGATAAATAGCAAATAAATTTATTGGATTATAATTTTTCCGTTTCCGATAAGACGATTATTGCTTCTAACAGTATAAAAGTAAATTCCAGCCGCCAAGTTATTTCTCGATATTTTTACTTCTTGTGTATCAATATTTTTTATTGAAATCATTTCTTTTCCTAACACATCATACAAACCGAAGCTGATGTTGGATTGGGAGGTTAATATTTCAGAATCAATAAATAGATTAGCAAAATCAGTAATAGGATTTGGATATAATTGGATGTATTTATTTAAAATAGAAAAATCATTGATACCAAGTGTTGCTGTTGTTGTTTTGATAATTACTCCAGAAGATTCAACAGCATAGGCATATCCATTTATTGTTGAAGCTAATCCGTAGATTAAATTTGCGCTTGCTGGTGTAATTGTTTCTAATGACCAAGTTGCGCCAGCATCGGTTGTTTTCATAACTGTTTCGTTAGACCCTGCTGCATAACCTACATTAGCATTTACAAAAGTAATTGCTTTTAAATCCCATATTGTATTTGCATTTTCTGCTACCCAATTTACTCCAGCATCAGTTGTTTTAAGAATCGTTGGTCCATTTCCAGCAATATAACCATTATTAGCATCCGTAAAATAAACACTATTTAAATCAGTAGTAACTCCAGAAGTTAAGGAAGACCAACTTGTTCCGCCATTTACTGTTTTTTTAATTACACCTGCATCACCTACAATATAACCTGTGTTAGCATCGGTAAAAAATATTGAATGTAAATTACTGCTTGTTCCTGAACTTTTTGTAGCCCATGTAGTTCCTCCATCGGTAGTTTTCTTTATTGCTCCACTATTTCCTACTAAACACCCATTTGTCGAATTTGTAAAATACACACCATTAAAAACCTCTGTAGTTCCTGAAAAAGGTAAATTCCAAGTAACTCCAGCATCAGTAGTAGTTAAAATAATTCCAGTAGAACCAACCGCATAACCTATTAAAGAGGTTGGAAAAAAAATGGAATTGATTTTGCCTCCAGCACCCGATGTTTGTGCTGTCCAAGTAACTCCCGCATCAGTAGTTTTTTTTATCATTCCGCTATTTCCAACAGCGTAACCTGTATTGTTATCGGTAAAACAAATTGCAAGAAAATTGTTTACTGTACCTGTTGTTAGTTGCGACCATTGCGCATTTGCTTTATTATTTATTGTTAATAAAAGTGCAATAGCAATAATAGACGATTGTATTTTTGTTTTCATATATGAAGTTTTTTATTATTTAAGTTCAGCAAAGATAAAAATTATGTAATACCATTGAATCGGCAAAACAAATAAATAGATGAAAAAAGGAATAATTCTAAAGTACTTTTAACAATACAATGTTCATAATAAAGCTGTGTAGTTTTCGTATTCATAGAATCAAATATCTTAAATTTGTTCCAGAAATGTTTTATATGAATTCAAGAGAGAAAATATTAAAAAAATATATTGCCAAATCCGATATTAACGGAATGGCAAGTATCAATGATTTGCGCGAAAAAGAATATAACGGGGAACCATTAACTCAACGAGAAAAACAAGCGCTTGTAAATTTTGATCAATATCGTATCAACGAATTGAATGCTCAAGTTGATGATATGACATTTCATAAGCGCTACAGAGAATTGCAAATAATGGCAAACTTGGGCGACTATCAAGAGTTTTTGAAGGATAAGTATTTTGTATAAAATGTTTTTATGTAAAAAATAAAAAAGCCATTCCGTTATTAATTTGGAATGGCTTTTTTGTTTTTTTTAATGTTGTGTATCCAACTTTTTAGAATAATTGTCGTACAAGTTAGTCCGTTTCTTTACTAAACATTTTATATGAATGAAATAGATATTATTAAAGGGAGTTTGAAAAATGATAGAGCCAGCCAAAAATTGCTCTATGAAAAGTACTACTCTTCAATGATGCTAATATCTTTACGTTATTCGCAAAATAACGAAGAAGCAAAAAAAATAGTACAACAAGGTTTTTTAAAAATTTTCAATCAACTCCAAAACTTTAATCAAAAAACTTTATTTGAAGAATGGATAAAAAAAATAATGATTGAAACTGCGGTGGAGTTTTTAAAAAAAGACAAACAAAGTTATTTAATAGTTAGTACCGTTCATGCAAATGATGCACAATTGCTTTCTGGAGTAGCTATAAACGATAACGAAATTATTTCAAAAGCCAAGGAGGATAATGTTTTGAAAGCAGTGCAAGAACTTACACCAGCGTATCGTACTGTTTTTAATTTGTTTCAAATAGAAAATTATTCGCATCAGCAAATTGCCGAGTTGCTTGATATTAGCGAAGAAACATCGAGATTAAATTTATCAAAGGCAAAATTTAGTTTGAGAAAAAATTTATTACGTTCAATAAAGTAGCGAATGATAAGCAATTCAAATAATACAGAACTTGATGAGTTTGTGAAAAAATCATTGAAATCTTTATCCGTAGTTTTTGATGCTACCGATTGGAATGAAATGGAAATTTTGATGGACAAAAATCCTATTCAAGATAATAAAAAAAAATCGTATTTAATTCTGTTTTTTGTTGTCTCTTTAGTTTTTGTTTTTGGATATTTTGTGTTTAATAAGTTTCGAGTAAAAACGGATACAACTATTGAACAAGTTGCTCCGTTAAAGCCTTCGCAAAGTATTGAAATAAAAAAAAATGTTTTGCCATCAACACCTAAAGTAGAGGCGATTATTCCAACGGTGAAAAAAGATACGATGGTTGAAAAAGAAAAAGTGCTACCCTCAAATTTGGTAAGTATTGATAGTATTGAAAAATACACTGAAAAAGAAAATAAAAAAACAGAGAAAAAAAATAAGAAAGCAGAAAAACGAAGCAAGACCAATGTGGAAGAAGACACAAACCAAATTTTTGTACCAATATTAAAAATAAATATTGACCCACCTTTTGGAGAAGATACGGACTCTACAAAAAACAACGAATAATTAATTTTAAACTGTTTCTTTTTTTGAATTTAATTTTGAAATGTAATCTAAAAATAAATTCATAGCTTCTTTTTTTTTGTCATCATATTCATAACTAATGTTTTCGTTCAAATATGTTTTCAAATCAATTTTATAGTTGTTGCTTTTTTTTAATTCTTCAATAAGCTTTTCTCTATTATCGATTCCAAATTTTAGAGCAGTATTAAAATTATTGATAAAAATTTGGTCTATTTTTTTGTTAGCAACCCAGCAAGCAAACACAAAAGGTAGTTTTGTAAATTTTTGCCACTCCTCTGCTAAATCATAAGCAAAAGCGTATTTATTTTTTAATTCAAAAGTTCTATCACCTATAATTACAGCACCTTCGTTTTCTTTAATATTGTTTTCAAAATTTTCTTTTGCTCCAATCCATTCGGGATTTATTTTCCAAAAATAGGTTGTCAATATTTTTACCAAAGCAACTGATGTTTTTGACTGATAGTCAAGAAAAACAGTTTTAATTTGTGTTAGTGGAACATTGCTATAAAGCATTACCGAGCTTACTTTTCCTCTTGCTCCAATGCAGTAGTCGCTAATGATATACGCTTCCTTTAGTAGAGGTAGTGCTGCAACTGGAATTAATCCAATATCTATTTTACCATCAATTAATTTTTGAGCACAAGTTGATGGTATATCTAATTGTAAATCAATATTGGTAATTATTTCAGAGTGTTCTAATCCGTAAATAAATGGTTTGGAATTCAAATAAGATACAACGGAGATTTTAATTTTATTCATGCAATTTTTTCAACAAATTTTAATAATGCAATTTACTCATAATTATTAAATCCAATCTTTTCATAGTGTAATACGAACACAATCTATTTTCATCGTTTAAAAATAGAAATTTGTCTAATATTTTATGCCCTTGTTCTGTTTTAATCATCTCTGTATGTAATGGATAAAATATTACGAATGTATGATAGTAGCTATTAAAAACGAAGTTTTAGAATTAGATTATTCCTGTAAAACAAATAGCGTTAGTTATTCAATTGCTGATTTTGTTGGAAATGTAATTAAACGTGGAGATTATGATTGTTTGCAGGAAAACAAATTAGCTATCAATGATTTAAAAAAAGGAATTTATATGCTTTGTATTGTTGATGGAGAACACATTAATAAAGCTAGTTTTCAAAAAGACTAATATTGGTTTCTAAAACTTCTGTTTGCAAATAATTTCAACTCTTTTAATGTTTCTTTAGGTGCTTCGTAAAACCCCATGTGTCCTGCATTTTCGAGTAACAATACCGATGGATATTTACACAAGCCTATTTGCGAGTACATCGTTTCGTAGTTAATCACACTATCTTTTTTTCCAATAACAAAAAGAATAGGAAATTCTGCAAATTTCAAAATTAAATCTCTACTTTTTCTTTCTTTCATTCCCTCTAAACTATTTATAATAGATTGTTTAGAAACATTAGCAGCAAATCGTTTTGCTAAATCCACTTCGGTTGAAAGTTTAGAAATATTTTCGGGTGCAAATAGCGATGTAATTACTTCTGTAACATAATGTTTGTGCTCTTTTTTTACCAATCTGATTACTCGTTCCCTATCTTTTTTTTTCTCTTCGCTATCTGCATAAGCAGTAGAATTAAACAAACATAAGCCAACTATATTTTCGGGATACAATTCTGCAAATGCCAATGCAGTGTAGCCTCCCATACTATGTCCAACCACAATATATCTTCTAACTCCAATTTTATCTAATACAGCTTTTACACTTTGCGCCAACAATTCCATGCTATGATAATAGCCAATAGAAGGCGTTTCGCCATGCCCTAATAAATCAATAGAAATTATTCGATACGATTTTGAAAGTTTTTTTTGAAAATCATTCCATACTTCATGTGAACCAAGAAATCCGTGCAGCAATACTATTGCACGCCCTTTACCAGTATCGGTATAAGCTATTTTTGTTTTTTTAAATTCCGCAAATTTCAACATGTAGTATAAAATAAAAAACTCCAACAATTTTTTGTTGGAGTTTTAATTTTTTTTAGTTGCTTTCAAGCACTTTGAAAAGCTCGTCTAATTTTGGTGTTAAAATAATTTCTGTTCTACGATTTTTTTTGCGTGCCTCTGCAGTTTTGTTTGCATCAATCGGAAAATATTCGCCACGACCAGCCGCAGTTAATCGTTTAGAATCTACACTACTATTTTTTGTAATTATTTTTACAATAGAAGTAGCACGCATCACACTCAAATCCCAGTTGTCTTTTATTTCTCCTTTGCCCACCATTGGCACATCATCAGTATGTCCTTCAATCACAATATTTATATCTGGATTTTGTTCCAAAACCTTTGCAACTTTTTTCAATGCTTCTATTCCTTTTGCTTCTACAGAGGTACTTCCCGATGCAAACAATAAACTTTCATCCATCGAAACATATACTTTCCCATTTTTTTGAGTAATGGTCAATCCTTTGCCTTCAAAGCCAAGCAAAGCATCCGAAAGTTTTTTCTTCAACTCATTTGTTGCATCATCTTTACTTTTTAAAATACCTTCAAGTTCAGCAACTCGAACTTCGCGCTTTTTCAATTCGGCAGTTAAATCATCCAGTGTTTTTTTCTTTGCATCCAATTCAGCTGCAAGCGATTTTAGTTCGTCTTGCTTTTTCAAAAGTTGTTCTTGTGTTAATTGCAATTCTCCCGAAAGTTTTTTTGTATCAGCCAAATTGCCTTCTAACAAACGGTTGTATTTATCCAATAGTTGTTCGTTTATTTGATTGAGTTTGTCATATTTTGAAGTTAAATTTCGATAACTGGTTCCCACAATTGACGTATCTTTTTTCAGTCCTGTAATTATTTTCTCATCGTCAGCCAGTGTTTTTGTGGCTTCGGTGAGTTTTGTATCACATTCTTGGCTCGATGCTTTTAGTGTGGCTAATTCTGTTTCACAATTCTTTCGTTTTGTTTGCTCTTCTTCTAATTTGCGTTGAGGTACGCAAGAAAACATAACAGCAGTAATACTTACAACTGCGAAATAGTTTATTGATTTTTTCATTGTTCGATTTTTTTTGGTAATATTTTACTAAACAAAATTATTAATAAACAATGGTTGTTTGTGTTCGCAAATAAAAGTTTATGCACATCAAAAAAATCATTTTTGTTAATAATTTTGAAATGTGTTGCTATAAATTTTATTCACAAATTTTGTGATGAATACAAATATTGCAATCAATTATAATTTAACTTCGCACATTCAAATTCAACAACATAAATAAATGAATCGTCCTAAATTTTACGTTTATCTTCCTATCATTTTTTCACTTATACTTATTCTTGGAATTTTTATTGGAAACACTTTAAACACAAGCAATCGTGGGGGTGAAATTGATATTGATAAAAAAAATAAGTTTAGCAAAATAGATGAAATTATACGTTATGTGAACGAAGAATACGTGGATACATTAAATCCCGATAAGCTAATAGATAAAACAATAGTAGCTATGCTGGAAAATTTAGACCCACATTCGGCATATATTACAGCCGATGAATTAGCTGCAACTAATGAACCTTTGCAAGGAAATTTTGAAGGTATTGGTGTTGAGTTTAATATTGTAGATGACACTATTCGTGTGGTAGATGCTATTGCTGGAGGACCAGCCGAAAGAGTTGGTGTGCAAGCTGGCGATAAAATTGTGAAGGTGGATGGAAAGTCTGTAGCGGGTATAAAAATTACCAATAAAATGGTGATGGAAAAACTAAAAGGAAAAGGTGGAACAAAAGTTAAAGTGGGTGTGATGCGTAGAGGAAAATCTACACCAGTTGATTTCACAATTACAAGAGGCACAATTCCAATTTACAGCATTGATGTGGCTTATATGCTGAATTCGAAAACAGGCTATATAAAAGTTAGCCGATTTGCTGCCACAACTTACAGCGAATATATAATTGCATTTGAAAAATTACAACAAAAAGGCATGACACAATTAATTCTTGATTTACGAGGAAATGGCGGTGGATTCTTGAATACAGCCGTTAGCATTGCCGATGAATTTTTGAGCGATAACAAAGAAATTGTTTACACACAAGGCAAAGCACGTCCTCGAAAAGATTATAAAGCAACAACCAAAGGAAGTTTTGAAAACGGAAAACTAATGGTATTAATTGACGATGGTTCCGCATCAGCAAGTGAAATTTTAGCTGGAGCATTGCAAGATAATGATAGAGCGACTATTGTTGGAAGACGTTCATTCGGAAAAGGATTGGTGCAAGAACAAAGTGAATTTACAGATGGCTCGGCAATGCGATTGACCATTGCGCGCTATTATACACCAACAGGTCGTTGTATTCAAAAATCTTATGCCGATGGAGTAGAAGCATATTATGATGAAGAATATAAACGCTATACAAATGGTGAAATGGAAAATGCAGATAGCATGAAAGTAGCCGATTCATTGAAATACAAAACACCAATGGGAAAAATTGTTTACGGTGGTGGAGGAATAACACCCGATGTTTTTGTTCCGCTTGATACAAGTGGTCGTTCGCATTATTTAACGGAAATTTTATACAATGGTTTGGTAAACGATTTTGCTTTTGATTATGCAGATAAAGAACGCACTAAATTAAAAGAATATAAAACTGTTGAAAATTTTAAAAAATCATTTGACATTAGAAATTCAATAATGGATGAGTTTTCAGCGTATGCTGAAAAAAATGGCGTTCATAAAAATGAAAAGCAACTGAAAATTTCAGAAGAAATAATTAAAACACAAATGAAAGCATTAATTGCCCGAAACATTTGGAACAATGATGGTTTTTATCCAATTATTCAAAGTCAAGACAATGTGTTGAAGAAAGCAATAGAGTTGATGAAGTAAATTATTTTTGGTAGAAAAAAATAAAAAAATCCTTTTTGAAATTTTCAAAAAGGATTTTTTTATTGCCTTAGAAGAGAATTATTTTTTCTCTTCTGTTGGTTGTGTCGCTGTAGAATCAGGCACTGCTGTAGAATCTGTAGTCATGCTTTGGCTTGCTGCATTGAATAAAGAATCCATTTTTGCTTTTGCTTCTGCTTCCATTTTCGCTTTTTCTTCAGCGCTTGGTCCACAAGCTACAAAGCTCATTGCGCCAGCAACGAACAATAATGTAAATAATTTTTTCATTTGTTTGTGAGATTTTGGTTAGTACTAGTATCTGGTGCAAATGTATTGCGAACAATTTTGATAATCAGTGTACTAACATTTTTCTATAAACATTCAAATGTTTAAAACCTCCCTTTAAATGCTATTTTATAAAATCAATTTTCATAAAATAGCTATTAAAAATTCATACCTTTGGAATGAAAATAAATTCTATAAATAAACCTTAAAACCTAAATAATATGGCTTTTGAATTACCAAAATTAAATTATGCATACAATGCATTAGAGCCTCATATAGATGCTCGCACAATGGAAATACATCATACCAAACATCATCAAGCTTATGTTACCAATTTGAATAATGCAATTGCAGGAACAGATGCTGAAAAATTGAGCATTGAAGAAATTTGCAAAAACATTTCTAAATACCCAATGCCTGTGAGAAACAATGGTGGTGGGCATTTCAATCATTCAATGTTTTGGAATAGTATGTCGCCAAATGCTGGTGGAGAACCAACTGGTGATTTGCTTTCGGCTATCAATAGTGCTTTTGGAACATTTGCTGATTTCAAAACACAATTTGCAACAGCAGCTGCAACTCGTTTTGGTTCGGGTTGGGCTTGGCTAATTGTGAAAGATGGAAAACTTGTGGTAAGCTCTACACCCAATCAGGATAATCCTTTGATGGATGTTGCAGAAGTAAAAGGAACTCCAATTTTGGGAATTGATGTGTGGGAACATGCTTATTATTTGAATTACCAAAATCGCAGACCAGATTACGTTACAGCATTTTGGAGTGTGATTAATTGGAATGAAGTAGCAAAGCATTTTAGCGCTGCAAAATAATTTTTTCTACCATTTCTTTTTAAGTGCATTTCTAAAATTAGAGGTGCACTTAATTTTTTTATAAAACACACAATGTCTAAAACATTAATAAAGACAATACTTTTCGGATTTTGCTTTTTATTTGTTGCAAAATCCCATGCCACGAATTTAATTGCTGATAGTTTACAAATTTCGGTTTCTGATTCTGTGATTGTTATTACATCAGATACATTAGTATCAAAAAAGTTGGAAAAAAATTCGGCTTTTATTTCTGTTGATGGAAAAGAAAATCAACGCAAGAAAAAAATTATTTCTGCACTTATGGCTTTTCCTTTTCCTTTTGGATTTATGGGTGCACATCGGGTAATGTTGGGTTGTAAACCATGGGTGCCAGTAGTTTATGTTGCCACATTTGGCGGTTGTTTTGGTTTGTTGCCATTGATTGATTTTTGTGTGATTGTTTTTACAAAAGATATTACACAGTATGAAAACAATTCCAATATTTTTATGTGGATAAAATAATTTAGTTCAATAGTTCATTTGTAAATTCGCATCTATTCGTAATTTGTAAAATTTGTTAATATCATGAAAGTCGGTTTATTTTTTGGTTCGTTCAATCCTATACATGTTGGGCATTTGGTGCTTGCCAATTATATGCTTGAATTTACTGATTTAGATAAAATATGGTTTGTAATTTCTCCACATAATCCTTTAAAAAACAAAACTTCATTATTGCCAGAACGTCAGCGTTTGCAAATGGTACAACTTGCTATTGAAGAAAACAATAAACTAAAAGCAAGTGATATAGAATTTAAACTTCCGCAACCTTCTTATACAATTAATACGCTAACATATTTAAAAGAAAAATTTCCTAAAAACGAATTTGCATTGATTTTGGGTGCTGATAATTTGGAAAATTTTCGCAAGTGGAAAAATTATGAGGAAATTTTAAAACAATATCAATTGTATGTGTATCCTCGTCCTGATACGGATGGTGGCACTTTGAACAAACATCCAAAAGTAACATTAGTGAATGCACCTTTAATGGAAATTTCTTCCACATTTATTCGTCAAGCAATAAAAGAAAAAAAAGATGTACGTTATTTTTTACCCGATGCTGTTTGGCAATATATTCAAGAAATGCACTTTTATAAAAAGTAATTTAAGAGTTCACCAAATTCAAAATTGATTCAAAAATCAATCGTCCATCAGTATTGCTCAATTCCTTGTCTGAAGCACGTTCTGGATGAGGCATCATTCCAAAAACATTTTTACCTGCATTACAAACTCCGGCAATATTTTCAATTGCTCCATTTGGATTGGCTTCTGCGCTTACATTTCCATTTTCATCGCAATAGCGGAAAAGTATTTGACCATTTGCAGTCATTTCTTTCAATGTTTTTTCATCTGCATAATAGCGTCCTTCTCCGTGAGCAATAGGAATTTTCAATGCTTTGTTGGTATTGAGTTGTGAAGTAATTAAAGTAGAATTATTTTCAGCTTTTATAAAAACATTTTTGCAATTAAATTTATGATGATTGTTGTGCAACAAAGCTCCTGGCGTTAAACCAGCTTCGCACAAAATTTGAAATCCATTACAAACACCGAGCAAATAACCACCTTTGTTTGCGTGAGCAATCACACTTTCCATAATGGGCGAAAAACGTGCAATAGCACCAGAGCGCAAATAATCACCATACGAAAAACCACCCGGAAGCACAATAAAATCGCAGCCTTTCAAATCAGTGTCCTTGTGCCAAAGTTCTTCCACTTCTTGTTTCATAATGTTACGCAAAACGTAAATCATATCTTGGTCGCAGTTCGACCCTGGAAAAATTACTACTCCAAATTTGCTCATCTTTTATAGTGTGTTATTAATGCTGTAAAGTTAAAAATAAAATAGCTGTGGATTTATTTCGTTGATGCTTTGTTTATAATTTTTTAGAAATGATTTATAATAATAACAATGAGTAAAATCAAAAATAAAACTTCGCCCCACCAAGGTTTTTTAGTTGTTAAAAAATAATTTGCCGACAATACTGTAGCGGGAATTACGAGCATTGAAAAATAAATAATTGAAATAGTTGTCGCAAATATTAATTCGATTAGCGACAGAAAGAAGCACCAAATAAGCAGTATAGTTCCTTTTTTTGTTTTTTGCGAACTTGCAGTTATTGCTGAAAATAATTTTCCGAAAGAGAGAAAAAGAATGACTGCAAATACAATTAATGTGGCATACAAATTTTCAGAAAAATTGAAAACAGGAATGTTGTGGTAGAAATTTGTAAGAATTTTTTCTTTCCAAAAAATGAGTAGTGCGTCATTCCAAAAATAATAACTAATTACAAAGCAATAAGGAACCAATAAGCCAATTATCGAAATTATCCATTCGCGCCAAATAAAAGGACGAAAGAGCACAAGCCCAACTCCAATAAGTGGAATAAAAATAATGCAAGGAAAATAAAAAAGTGTAGCGATGGATAATAAAAAACCAGCATCAAATGCTTGTGAAAATGCAATGTCTTTTCGGTAAGAACTCAATAATTTATTGATAGAAAAAAGTAAAAAAAGATTTGCGAACAGTAGCGGATTGAGCATTAGCATATCGTTGCAACTACACATATATGTAATGTAAAGTAAAGCAGGAACAAAGCTTTGCTTGCTTAACACCTCATTGTTATTGATAATATAGTTGATTAAAAATGCTTCAGAAATAATTAAAATAAGAGTAATAATTTTTGAAATAATAGGAAAAATTAAAATAGAAGATGTGATTAGTTCATAAAAAGGCATTGTGTTTTTTATCAAAACAATTTGTTCTGAAAATAAACTCGGAACCCACATTGCTATTGCAAATAATGGCAAAAGAATAAAGGCAGAAGGGCTATTATTTTTAAAAAATCCTATAAACATAATTCGGTGCTTAAAAATAGTTTAAAAAAGTATGTGTTATTAATAAAATTTGTATTTTTGGCTCACTAAATTTAAAAGTTTCAGCTATGAATATGACAGATGTTTTTAATGGAATAGGCGATTTTTGCCAATGGGGGTTTCAGTTTATGAAAAGTTTTGGTAATAAACCTAACCTTCTTTTTTGGGTAATTATTATTTCACTTATTGTTACTTGGTTGCGTATGCAAGCCAAGTTTAACAAAGAAGCAAAAGAAAAAGGCACTTATAAATAATATTTATTTTATATGAAAAAGCCCTGCAATGATATTCATTGCAGGGCTTTTTATTTTTTAATAATTAAATTCTAATAATAAATTTTCAAATCGTTTCCAATATCGGTGCGGTAATATTTTCCTTTGTAATTAATACGTTCAGCATTGGCAAATGATTTTTGAATAGCCTCATTCATCGTATTTCCATACGAAGTAATTGCAATTACTCTTCCGCCATTCGTTTCAATTTTTTCTTCATTTGTTTTTGTTCCTGCATGAAAAGCAATGCTGTCTTTTACTAAATCTAAACCTGTAATTTCATCTCCTTTTTTATATTCCTCTGGATAGCCACCAGCAACAAGCATCACAGTTGTTGCAAAACGAGCATCTACTTCAAATGATTTTTCGTGCAAATTTCCATTTGCAACACCTTCAAATAAATCCAGCAAATCTGATTTTATACGAGGAATCACTACTTCTGTTTCTGGGTCGCCCATTCGCACATTGTATTCAATCACTTGTGGGTTTCCATCTACATTCATCAAACCAATAAAAATAAAACCTTTGTAAACAATATTTTCTTTTTTCAATCCATTGATAGTTGGAATGATTACACGTTCTTCTACTTTTTTTATAAATTCATCATTTGCAAATGGAACAGGAGAAATAGCGCCCATTCCGCCAGTATTTAAGCCAGTATCGCCAACACCAATTCGTTTGTAATCTTTTGCGGCTGGTAATATTTTGTACGAATTTCCATCGGTTAAAACAAAAACAGAAAGTTCAATTCCTTTTAAAAATTCTTCGATTACTACTTTTGTAGAAGCATCGCCAAACTTTTCATTGGCAAGCATTTCGGTAAGCTCTCTTTTTGCATCTGATAAATTTGTTGGAATCACAACTCCTTTTCCTGCTGCCAAACCATCTGCTTTTAATACATAAGGAGGATTTAATGTTTCTAAAAACTTTAATCCTTCAGCTAATGTTTCTTTTGTAAATGTTTCATAGCGTGCAGTTGGTATATTATGTCGAAACATAAATTGTTTTGAAAAATCTTTGCTTCCTTCTAGTTGGGCACCATTTTTTTGAGGTCCAATTACAGGAATATTTTTCAATTGATTGTCGTTCAAGAAAAAATCGTGAATACCTTTTACTAAAGGGTCTTCAGGACCAACAATAATCATGTTGATATTGTTTTCGAGAACAAATTTTTTGATATTTTCAAAATCAGTTGTGGCAATATTTACGTTTGTTCCGCAGTTTGCAGTGCCTGCATTTCCAGGAGCAATGTATAGTTTATTAATTTTTTTGCTTTGAGATAATTTCCATGCGAATGCATGTTCGCGTCCACCAGAACCAAGAATTAAAATAGTCATTCGTTATTTTTTTTGCAAAGAAACGAAAAAAGAATTTTATGAATTAAAATAAGAATGAAATTAGGAATATTTAAAACTCAAACTTGTAGCCAATACCTTTTACAGTTTTTATAAAATCTTCGCCTAATTTTTCACGCAATTTACGAATGTGAACATCAATAGTTCTATCGCCTACAACTACTTCGCCTCCCCAAACTCTATCCAAAATAGTTTCGCGAGTAAAAACATTTCCTGGTTTTGAAGCAAGTAGCGCAAGTAATTCAAATTCTTTTTTCGGCAAATTTATTTCTTTTTCATCTTTGAAAACAACATAGCGGTCTCGGTCAATTTTTATTCCGCCCATATCTGTTTTATCTGTTGTTAAATTTTCAGAAATATGTCCACGTCTTAACAATGCTTTTATTCTACTAATTAAAACACGTGGTTTTATTGGCTTATTAATGTAATCATCGGCACCAACTTCAAATCCTGCAATTTGCGAATAGTCTTCGCTTCGAGCAGTTAAAAAAGCAATCATCACATCTTTCAATCCCGAAATTTCTCTAATTTCTCTACACGTTTCAATGCCATCCATATCGGGCATCATCACATCTAATATAATTAAATGAGGATTTTCTTTTTTTGCAACACTCACAGCTTCCTTTCCATTATTGGCTGTAAACACGTTGTATCCTTCTTTTTTTAGATTGTAACTCAAAAACTCTAAAATATCCGGCTCGTCATCAACTAATAAAATTTTGTAATTATTATTACTCATCTTCTTTGTTTTTAAATTCAGTGTAAAGTTACATCTATACGCCAATGCATTGTGTTAAGTTGTTATTAATTTAATATTAACAAACATCAGCAATCATCTTTTTGAATTAACAAACTATTAAAACTGCATTAACACAGCCATTTTATTTTGAGACGAAATTTGCAAAACAAAATAATTGAAAATTAAAATGAATATTAAAGTATTTCTAACACTTATAATTATTGCTTTTACAAAGTTAGTATTTTCCCAAAACGGAAACATTTCAGGGAAAGTAATAGATGAAAAAACAGGGGAAACTCTTCCTGGAGCAGTTGTTTTAATTAAAGGAACAACCATAGGAAGTAATACCGATTTGGATGGAAAATTTTTTATTTCAAATCTTTTGTCTGGAAAATATACAATAGAATGTAGGTTGGTTTCATACGACACTAAAATTGTAGAAGGACTTTTTTTAAAAATTGGAGAAACGGCAAACGTAACTATAACATTAAATGCAGCTTCCAACGATTTGGGTGTAGTTGAAATTGTTACAACAATTTCTAAAGAATCGAATGCTGGATTATTGCTGATGCAAAAAAACAGTGCAACAGTTCAAGATGGCGTTTCGTCCGAAAGCATCAAACGCACTCCAGATAAAAGCACCAGTGATGTTTTAAAACGGGTAAGTGGCGCAAGTATTCAGGATAATAAATTTGCAATTATCAGAGGATTGAATGATAGGTATAATGCTGCTTATTTGAATGGTGCACCATTGCCAAGTTCTGAATCGGATAGAAAAGCATTTGCATTTGATATTTTTCCATCTAATATGTTGGATAATTTGGTAATCATAAAAACTGCAACACCAGATTTGCCTGCTGAATTTGCTGGAGGTGTTATTCAAATTAACACCAAAAATATTCCCGAAAATAATTTTCAATCACTTTCGGTTGGTGGCGGATATAACACCATTACCACATTCAAAAATCAAGTGTATTACAATGGCGGAAAAACTGATTTTATTGGTGTTGATGATGGAACCAGAGCCATGTCAAACGAAATTCCTACACATGAAAATTTCCCATCTAAAATGGATGAACAAGCAGCACTTGCAAAAAACATAAATACCGATTGGAGTTTGTACAACAAAAAATTTGCTCCCAATTTCAATTTTCAATATTCTATGGGATTGACTGATAGTTTGCTGAAACGCCCTTTTGGATTTATAATGGCGATAACTTATAACAAAACAAATAATTACAATGAAACAGTTAGACGAGGTTATACCGCAAATCAATCAAGTGGAAATGATGCAACTGCTTCTCAATTAGATTTTGATTATTTAGATAAAACTTATTCTGAACAAATATTAACAGGTGTTTTAGCAAATTTTTCATACAAACTAAACAACAATAACTCATTAAGTTTTAAAAACATTTACAGTATTAATTCAGATGATAGAGTAATTGCAAGAAGTGGAGAGACAAACCCATTGGAATCAAATCCAACAATTTTAAAATCGAATGCATTATGGTTTACAAGCAATAAAATTTATTCTGGACAATTGAATGGAGAACATTATTTATCAAAATCAAAAATCAAAATTAATTGGGTTGGTGCATTAAGCACAATCAAAAGAGAAATTCCAAATTTAAGACGCAGTGTTTACACACGTTACAAAAATATAAACGACCCTTCTGAACCAAATCCAAAAGACACAATGTACACAGCCAATATAGCTTATTCCAATGTTGGTCCAAGTTACGGAGGAGGAATGTTTTTTTCTGAAAATAATGAAAACATTTATAGTTTTAAAGCTGATGTTTCTTATGGATTTGATTTTGGAAAAAACATAAAAAATGAAATTAAAATTGGAGGATTTGTTCAATCACGTAATCGCAATTTTTATGCACGACAGTTAGGATATACACGCTACGCAAAAGTTGGAGGCGGAGTTTCTTTTAGTGATTCACTTCTTTACTTAAATGAAAATCAAATTTTCGCGCAACAAAATATGGGACTGATTGCTCCAGGAGTTGGCGGATTCAAATTAAGTGATGGAACAAAATATTCTGATTCTTATTCTGCTTCCTCATCACTACAAGCAGGGTATTTAATGATTGACAATAGAATAAAATCTTTTGCCAGAATTATTTGGGGAGCACGACTTGAAAATTTTACACAACAATTACAAGCGGTTAAATCTGACAAATCGAATTTAGATTTATCCATTACCAATTTGGATATTTTACCATCAGCAAATTTAATTTTATCAATCAACGAAAAACAAAATGTACGATTGAGTTATTCGCAAACGCTTAATCGCCCTGAATATCGTGAACTTGCACCATTTGCATTTTATGATTTTAATACACAATTTGTAATATCGGGTAACGACACATTGAAACGTGCAAAAATTCATAATTATGATTTACGTTATGAATTGTTTCAAGGTCGTGGTCAGTTGGTTTCTGTTTCTGGATTTTATAAAGAATTTATTAATCCTATTGAGCAAGTTTCGAGACCAGATGTTACAAATGAAATTTCTTTTAAAAATGTAAACAAAGCTACCAACTATGGTTTTGAATTAGAGTTTCGTCAATTGCTGGGTGCTTTATTCAAAAAAGATTCTTCAAAATTTTGGAACAATTTAACCGTGTTTTCAAACCTTGCAATTATTCGTTCAAAAGTAAATGTTGAGAATATAATTGGCAGCGAATCTGATAGCAGACCATTGCAAGGTCAATCGCCTTATGTTTTTAATGCTGGTATTCAATACATTGATTTAATTTTAGGAATGTCTTTCTCTGCAAGTTTCAATCGTGTTGGTCCACGTATAGCTATTGTTGGCAATGTAAATGAGCCAAGCATTTGGGAAAACAGTCGTTCATTTTTAGATTTTCAAGTAACAAAATCATTTTTCAAAAACAGATTGGAAATAAAATTAAATGCGCAAAATGTGTTAGCACAAAATCAAACCTTTTATCAAAATAGAGATTTGAATACTTCTAAAGCAAATGGAGTAGAAGCTTTTTTCAATGAATTATTTTTAGGTGATGCTCAAAATAAAAATGGGCTAAATAAAAATGAAGACGATATAATTTGGAATACAAAATTTGGAACTACTTTTTCTGCAAGTTTATTGTTCAAATTCTAATATCTCTTAAAATCCTTTCAAATAAAAGAACACAGCATCTTCTCTTATTCGTTAATTTAATATTAACCACTATTTTTTCGGAATAACATTAACTTAATGAATCAATAAGCTAACAATAATTTGTCTTTAATAATTAAGAAAGATTGCGTGATGACCTTTGTTGCATAAACTTAAAGACAATAAAAAAATGAAAAAAATTTACAAAACAGCAGTGTTAGCTCTAATGAGTAACCTTGCGTTGGCACAAGGATTTTTTGTTCCAACAAATTACAAAGGTGCATTTGCTCCAGCACCTACAGCTATGTGGACTGACAACTGGACAAACTGGGATCCTCAAAACACCACATATCCTTCACCAACAGTTAACGTAACAACAAGTATCACAACTAATACAACTTGGACATCAAACAATGTGTATTATTTACGTGGGCAAATTTATGTGAAGAATGGAGCAACATTAACTATTCAGCCAGGAACAATTATTATGGGAGATAAAACAGCAACCGGTGCGGGTTTATTTATTTGTAAAGGAGCAAAAATTAATGCAAAAGGAACTTCTGCAAATCCTATTGTATTTACATCTGACCAAACACCTGGTAATCGTAGCTTGGGAGATTGGGGAGGCGTTATTTTATTAGGGCAAGCAAGCACAAATGTTACAGGCGGAATTGCAAACATAGAAGGAATTGCACCAACTGCAGATACAGAATTTGGAGGAGGAACTTCGCCTAACGATGATGACAATTCTGGAGTTATGCAATACGTGCGTATTGAATTTGCTGGATATGTTTATGCACCAAGCAAAGAAATTAATGGACTTACATTTGGTGCTGTTGGAAGAGGAACAACCATTGACCATATTCAAGTTTCATTTGCAAATGATGATGCTTACGAATGGTTTGGAGGAACAGTAAATTGTAAATATTTAGTTTCTTATAGAAATTTAGATGATGATTTTGATACAGACAATGGTTTTAGTGGACGAATTCAATTTGGTTTATCAGTACGCGACCCACAAATTGCTGACGACCCTACAGTATCTACTTCCGAAGGTTTTGAGTCCGATAATGATGCAAGTGGTTCAACTGCAACTCCTCAAACTTCTGCTATTTTTTCTAATATGACTTTAATAGGACCTTATCGTGGAAACACTGCATCTACAATTGCAGCAGGTTATCGCAGAGGTGCACGTATCAGAAGAAATTCAGGATTAAAAATATTTAATTCTATTTTTATGGATCATGTTCGTGGTGTACATATTGATGGAACACTTTGCGAAACAAACGCTTCCAATGGTACATTAAAGTTTATGAATAATATTCTTGCTGGAAATTCAACAGGAAAAGTGTGTGAAAAAAATGCTGGAAGTACTTTTAATATTTGGTCGTGGTTTACTACAAGCTCAAATGATTCTTTAATTTCAACATCGGGAATTTTAACAACTCCATACAATTTTACTTCACCAGACTATCGTCCTTTAGCATCACTTGCTACTACTGGCGCATCTTTTACTGATGGAACTTTTGCAAGTATATTGTTAACAGCTCCAACTGTTACTAATGTTTCTTATTGTTTAAATTCTACTGCACTTCCACTTTCAGCAACTGCATTTTCTGGAAACAGTTTATTGTGGTATTCTTCTGCAACAGGTGGAGTAGGTAGTTCAACCGCACCAACACCAAATACTTCATCAATTGGTTCAACACCATATTATGTAAGTCAAATAACTTCGCAAGGATATGAAAGTGAGAGAACAACTATTGATGTAACAATTAACGCATTGCCTGCACCAAGCATTAATGCAAGTGGTTCAACAACATTTTGTCAAGGTGGCTCTGTAAATTTATCTACTGGAACATTCAATGCCTACTCTTGGTCGAATGGCGGAACAACACAATCTGCAAATGTTTCAACCAATGGAAATGTTTCTGTTTTGGTAACAGATGCGAACGGTTGTCAAGCAACATCAAGTTCAACTTTAATTGTTGTGAATGCTTTACCAAGCTCTCCAACAATTTCAGCAAATGGACCAACTTCTTTTTGTACAGGTAATTCAGTAATATTAACTTCAAGTTCATCAACAGGAAATTTGTGGAGCACAGGAGCTATAACGGATACAATTCATGTTTCTACAACAGGAAATTATTCTGTAACATATACTGATGGAAATGGTTGTTCTGCTACATCAAATTCAACAAGTGTAAATGCAAGTAATGCACCAGTTCCAACAATTTCAATTGCGGGAAGCACCACACTTTGTCAAGGACAAACAGTAACATTAAATGCATCTACTGCTGATACATACACTTGGAGTACTGGCGAAACAACTCAAAGTATAATTGTTTCAACTCAAGGATTGGTAAACGTTACAACAACAAATTCAAATGCTTGTAATGGAGTTGGACAATCGTCTGATGTATCTATTTTAGTAAATGCAGTTCCTACTGCTGTTGGTTCAGTTGCTTCAAAAAATGGTTATGCTGTAACTTTTGCAAACACATCAACAGGAGCTTCTACTTATGTTTGGGATTTTGGTGATTTGTCAAGTTCATCGGCTACTGCACCAGTTCACACGTATGCAACAAATGGTAGTTACACAGTTACATTGGTTGCAAAAAATAGTAGCAACTGTTCGGATACAACAACTTTTGTAGTAAACATGACTGTTGGAATTGCTGAAATACAAACCATTTCAGGAGTTAATTTATATCCAAATCCTGTAAGTCAAGAAGCAACAATAGAAGTGAACTTGAATGAAACTAAAAAAGTAAAAGTGAATGTTTATGATGTTACAGGAAATGTAATACTAAATGTTTACGATGCTGAAATGAGTTCAGGAATCAATACATTGAAAATAGATGCTTCTAATTTACCAGCAGGTATTTATTTCACAACAATTACTTCTGACAATTCAAGTAAAACATTAAAAATGGTTGTGGTTAAATAATCACCATTAAATTGTTTTAAAAAAACTCTCGCTTACAATTGTAGGCGAGAGTTTTTTTTTGGACATTTTCCTAAAGTAAAATTAATATTAATGTAATGTAAAAGACTTATTGCAAAGCTACTTTAGCATAATTATAAAAATCAAGAATGAAAAATTTTAATTATAAACTATTGTTGATTGATACTGATGTTGACTTACTTGAAAACACAAAATTAATATTAACATCAGAAAATATTTCAGTTTTAATAGCAACAAATTCTCGCGAAGCAATTCAACTTGCAAAAAATGAAAAACCAGCATTGATAATGCTTGAAATTTTAATGCCCGAATTGGATGGAATTGATATTTGCATAGAGTTGCGAAAAATAGAAGAATTGAAAAACACATTGATCGTTTTTTTTACTCAACGCTTTGAAGATTATTCGCAAATAGCTGCATTTAATGCTGGTGCAGACGATTATATCATTAAGCCAGCAAAACCAAGAGTTTTAATAAGCCGTTTGAAAGCATTGCTGAAAAGGCATTTCGATTTTGTAAACCCTCAAAGAGAAAATAAATTTTCGAAAGGAATAATTATTGATAGGGAACGATATTTGATTTTTAGAGATGGTGAAGAAATCATTTTACCACGAAAAGAATTTGAACTTTTAGCATTAATGTTTGCATCACCACGAAAGGTTTTTACACGAAAAGAAATTTCAGATTTAATTTGGGGTTATGAATTTATTTTAAAAAATCGCACGATTGATGTACACATTCGTAAATTAAGGCAAAAAATAGGCGATAATTATATCAAAACAATTAAGGGAGTTGGGTACAGTTTGGAAGTTTAAAAATTTCTGTACTTTTGAATTATGAAATATATCTCCTTTATTGATTGAAAAATAGTGATGAAGAAGAAAATAAATAGTTCGTTTAACAATCACAAAAATTAATAATTTATAGAATGAAAAAAAATATTTTTACCATCGCTACAGCATTTATTTGCGCAACAGGAAGCATTATATTGCTTTGTTCATGGGGAACTTGGGGACATCAACACATTAATAAAGCTGCAGTTTTTGCATTGCCCGAAGAAATGCGTGTTTTTTTTTACAACCACATTGATTTTATCACAGAAGAATCAGTAGTTCCCGATTTGAGAAAATATACATTGAAAGATAAAGCTGAAAATCCTCGCCATTTTATTGATATAGAAGAATTCAAAAAACCAATAGATAGTTTGCCAAAAACTTCAAAAGAAGCGTATGCAATGTATGATGAAAAATTTTCTCAAAACAATGGAATCCTACCTTGGTATATTCAAGATATGATGGAAAAACTGACAAGAGCATTTAAAGAAAAAAAGAAAACAGAAATTTTATTTCTTGCAGGAGATTTAGGACATTATCTTGGCGATGCACACATGCCTTTACATACTTCGGCTAACCACGATGGACAATTGACAAACCAAAGAGGAATACATGCTTTTTGGGAATCGCATTTGCCAGAAATGTTTGGCGAAAATTATAACTTAAATACAGGTGATGCAAAATTTATAGAAGATGTTACAGCAGAAACATGGCGAATTATTAAAGCAACACATGTGTTGGCTGACAGTGTTTTATTAACTGAAAAAAAATTGAGTGAAACAGTTCCAGGAATTGACCGTTACAAAAAAGATGAAAAAGGAGCAATTGTAAAAAACAAATACAATCAAGCAGAACACTCTGATAAATATTCAGAACAATATCACAATGCACTAAAAGGAATGGTTGAAAAACAAATGCGTTTGGCAATTGCAGCAACTGCAAACTATTGGTACACTGCATGGGTAAATGCTGGAAAGCCTGATTTGAAAGACGTTGATGATGCTCAACTAACAGAAAGCAATAAAAAAAATTATCAAGAAGATATTGCAACTTGGAAAAAAGGAAAGGTGAATAAAATTAAAATTGATACTGAATTTTAAACTCCCAATTACTTATTCTACATCTTGTCATTTCGACTGCAGGGAGAAATCCCTAAATCGTAAAAAAATAGATTTCTCACACGTTTGAAATGGCAATTTTTTTGAATTAAACTCACACAATGAACCTTTCAAATCTTTCAGAATATTTCAATAAGCTGGATTTGATAAAGGACACAGCCAATCAAATTATAAAAGATTTTGAAATGTTTGGTTTGGAAATAAAATTTTCGGGCAATGCTTATAATGCTTACGAAGAATTGTTTGAACAAATTCAACCACACATCAAAAAAATAATTGATACCAATCAATCAAAATTTATGGGCATTTTATATCGCATTGATGTGAACGATGAACATATAAAAAAAGCTATAAAAGAAAATGCTTCCGAATCTTTTTCTGAAATTATTACCGATTTAATTATTAAACGAGAATTACAAAAAGTAGTGATTCGAAATCATTATAAAGGAAAATAGTTTTTTATTCTTGGTTTTTATACAAAAGAACCTACCAATACAAATTTCTATAGTTCAACAATTCGTATATTCGTAAAAAATCGAGTAATGGTATTAAACTATATTTGGGTTGCATTTTTTGTAATTGCTTTTATTGTTGCGCTTTGTAAACTAATATTTACAGGCGATACAGAAGCATTCAAATTAATTATTGATGCAACATTCGATTCATCAAAAATGGCAGTGATGGATATTTCACTACCCTTGGTTGGAGTGATGACTTTGTGGCTTGGGCTTATGAATATTGGAGAAAAAGCAGGAGCAATTAATTTTTTATCACGTATTGTTGGTCCATTTTTCAATAAATTATTTCCCGAAATTCCTAAAAACCATTCTGCAAACGGACAAATAATGATGAATTTTTCTGCCAATATGCTTGGACTTGATAATGCCGCAACACCTCTTGGATTAAAGGCAATGAACAGTATGCAGGAATTAAATCCCAACAAAGAAGTAGCATCAAATGCGCAAATTATGTTTTTGGTTTTGAACACTTCCGGATTGACAATTATTCCTGTTACCATTATGGCACAACGTGCAATAATGGGCGCAGCAAATCCTTCTGATGTTTTTATTCCAATTTTAATTGCTACTTATGTTTCAACATTGGTAGGGCTTTTAACAGTTGCTATTTGGCAAAAAATAAATTTACTAAATGGTATTGTTTTGAGTTGGTTGTTAGGAGTAAGTGCTGTAATTGTTGGAATTATTGCCTATTTCAGCACATTAAGCTCCGAGCAAATTTCGAAAATATCTACCGTTTCCGCTAACTTAATTTTGCTTACCATCATTGTATCCTTTATGATTGGTGCATTGCGCAAAAAAGTAAATGTGTATGATGCTTTTATTGATGGTGCAAAAACTGGTTTTGAAACGGGCGTTAAAGTAATTCCCTACCTTGTTGCAATGCTTGTGGGAATAGCTGTTTTCAGAGCTTCGGGAGCAATGAATTATTTGGTTGATGGAATAGCATTTTGTTTCAACGCATTAAATTTTAATACTGATTTTGTGGGTTCTTTGCCAACTGCATTAATGAAACCATTGAGTGGAAGCGGAGCAAAAGCAATGATGCTGGAAACAATGAAAACAAATGGTGCCGATTCTTTTGTGGGAAGATTGAGTTGTGTTTTTCAAGGTGCAGCAGATACTACTTTTTATATTGTTGCTTTATATTTTGGTTCTGTAGGAATTAAAAAAACACGATACGCTGTACCTGCAGGTTTAATAGCTGATTTAGCAGGAGTGATTGCCGCAATTTTTATTTCATATTTGTTTTTTCACTAATCTTTTTTATGAATTTTTCTTTCAAAAAATAAATTCCACTTGCACTTATTATTGCAATCAAAGGCATTATTGGCATTCGGAAACGAGCCTCTGTAACTTGAGGTAAATTTAAGTTTGCAAAAATGATAATTGTTAAAGTCAATAAAACTAAATGAATAATTAGTTTTTCTTTTTTCAGAAATAAAAATCCGAAAATAAATGCAAGATAAATTATTAATAAAGTAAACAATTGAAAGAACACCAATAAAATAGTAACCTTACCATTGTGTTCAAATAAATATTTTACAATAGGATAATCATTCGGAATCATATCATAGCCTTTTCCCCAATAGCCAAGCTGTATTTCAAAGTATGCACGAGATGGTTTCAGGAAAAAACTAATTATTTCTTTGAAATGATGTTTAATAAAAAGGCTTGGATTTTCCTTAATTATTTTTGCAGATTCTTGCTGAATAAATTGTGCATATTCATAAGGAAAATCATTTCCATTTCTATTTCCATTTTGTTTAAAGGCTTCAAATGTTTTCCATTGTAACACTCGTTGAGATTGAGCCAGTGATTTATGATATTTTTCAGCATAAATTGCTGCGGCTTGATAGTTTTGCAAATCGTGTTGCCTTATTACACTTAAAAAATAATGATTGAAAACAATTTTGTTTCGTATCAACCAAGGCGAAACCATTATGAATGTTAGCAAACCATAAATTACAATGTTTTTTAATCCGGGTTTAAAATCTTTTTTCCAATTGTAAATTAACAAAAACAGCACGAAAAAAAATGGAATAAAAAAACCAATTGGTCGGCACAAAATCATAAGTCCCGAAAAAATTGCAGTGTAAATAATGTGTTTTGTTTTTTTATTTTGCAAGTATTCAATGAAAAATAAAAAACAAAGTGCAAACAAAAATCCGAACAATGTTTCGGTGAGTACTATGTTTGCAAGTGCTATGGATGGCAAGTCTATTGCTATAATTAAAGCTGAAATATTGGCAATGAAAATATTTTTTGTAATACTTTTAGCAATCCGATAAGTAATGTAACAAGTAGCAACAGATAAAATTAGTTGAAGCGCAATAATTGAAAATCCTTCAGGACCAATACTTTCGCAAAGCATTATAAATAAAGGATAAATTGGAGTTCGGAAGTAATCAATATCGAGTGGTGGATTTGCACTTTGACTGTAAATACCGCTGTGAATTAAGTTGTAACTAATGTTCCAATAGCCATTGGAATCATACACATAAATTCCCGCAGGATTTTTTATAATAATTGCAACGAGCAATAAAACCCTTGCAATTAGCGCAAAAAGGAGAATAAAAAATAAAGATTTGTTTTTTATTTTAGAAAACATTTTTCATAAAATTATAAATCAAGAAATGTTTTTTGGTTTTTGTTTTCGCAAATAAATTTTTTGACCAACTTTAGGTTCTTCACCTTTTTTCATGTTGTTTTTTTTATACAACGATTTTAATTTTATTCCGTGTAGTTGAGAAATGGAATACATTGTTTCGTTTTTATTTGCCAAATGAAAAGGTTCTTTCGCCTTGTTTCTTTTTGGTTGAATGTATAATTTTTGACCAACAGTCAACTTATCATTACTACTTAAATCATTGTATTTACAAAGTTCTTTTGTGGTTTTGTTTGTTTCATTAGCAATGGTTTCAAAGCTATCGTTCGGTTTTATAATTATATATTTTGTGATATGAAAACTATAAATTTCGTGTGCTTGCATTTTTTCAATAACAAGTTTTGGCGGCATTGTTTTAATAGATGGAAGTTCATCCACCACATCGTATTTGTATAATTTATAGGTTTCAATTAATTCTAACAAACGCTCTGTATATCTTGCATCTGTTGCATAGCCAGTTTCTTTCAAACCTTTTGCCCAACCTTTGTAATCCGAAATTTTTAGTTCAAATAATTTAGCATATCGTCCTCTTGATTTTAAAAATTCCGAATGGTCAGTATATGAATCAAGTACACTTTCGTATTTTCTAAAACATTCATCTTTTGCATCATCATCTTTTGTGAAAGTTAATCCATTCCATTCATTGTGGCATTTTATTCCAAAATGGTTGTTTGCATAAACCGCCAAATCGCTATTTCCATTGCCACTTTCGAGCATTCCTTGTGCAAGTGTAATACTTGCAGGAATATTATAAACGAGCATTTCTTTTACTGCTTCATCTTGAAAATTTTCGATGTATTGTTCCGGTGTGAGTTTGCGTTCAGAAGGTTGAGCAAAACAAATTGCTCCGATAAAAATAAAACAAATAGTAATTTTTGACTGTAAACGCATTTACCAAAAATAGTATTTATTCAAAGCAACGAACGATTTAAAATATTTTTATTTCCAACAATCTGTTGTTAATTCAATAATTTAAAAATCAAATCCATCATTTCCTTGTAAGCCTCCAGTATGAATGGCTACAATACTTTCGTTTGTATTGAAAAAATCTTTTTCTATTAAATCATAAATGCCAAACATCATTTTTCCAGTGTAAATAAAATCAAGAGGAATTGAATTTTCTTTTTCAAATTGTTGAACAAAATTTATTAATTCTGAAGTTCGTTTTGCATAGCCACCAAAATGATAATTTTCATTTATTTGCCAATTATTTTTTTGTTCGTGATTAAATTCTTTCAGCCAATTTTTAATTTCTTTTTCAATATAATTTTCTGCTTTTAAAACTTGAAATCCTATTGCTTTTTGTTCATTGCTCATCGAAAGTATTATTCCTGCTAACGTAGCACCAGTGCCACAAGCACAACAAACATAATCAAACGGAATTTGTATCAACTCCAAAATTTCTTTGCAACCTTCAACTCCTAATTTATTGCTTCCTCCTTCAGGAATTAAATAATAATTTTCAGCACTAAATTTTTCACTCACATATTTATAAAGTGCATCTTTATCTCTGTACAACTCGCGCGAAACATAATGCAATTGCATTCCATTTTCTTGTGCAATTTTTAATGTAGAATTTAATTTTTCAAATTCATCTCCGCGAATAATTCCAATTGTTTCAAATCCATTTTCTTTTCCTGCAAATGCTGTAGCTGCAATATGATTGGAGAATGCTCCACCAAAAGTAATAATCGTTTTTTTGTCTTGCTTTTTTGCTTCTTGTAAATTGTATTTGAGCTTAAAATTTTTATTTCCACTAATAGTTGGATGAATTAAATCAATACGCAAAACATAAAGATTAATTTTATGTTTATCTGTAACAGCATCATTTATTTTTTGAAGAAAATTTAAAGAAGATTGCATAGCGTAAAAATATTAAATTTGTGGACACAATGGATGAGTTTTCGAATCATAAAAAATTAGAACCTGATGAGTTTTATTACAGTGAGCAAGGCTATATTATTTTCACCGAAAAGTATCACTTGAAGCGAGGATATTGTTGTCAAAATAGTTGCAAACATTGCCCTTACGGATTTAATAAAGAGAAAGGACGAATAGAGAAAAAATAATTTTTGATGTATGCATGAACTAATTAACGAATTAATATATGACCAATTTTAAACAACAAATTTTACAAGGAATACCAACAGAATTGCCAGCTCCAAAAGCTTTTGACGCATCTTTGAATCATGCGCCAAAAAGAAAAGATATTTTGAATAGAGAAGAAAAAAAATTAGCAATTCGTAACGCATTAAGATATTTTGATAAAAAACATCATGCAGTTTTAGCAAAAGAATTTGCGCAAGAATTGAAAGACTATGGTCGTATTTATATGTATCGTTTTCGTCCCGATTATAAAATTCACGCACGACACATTGATGAATACCCCTATAAATCAAGGCAAGCAGCGGCTATTATGTTGATGTTGCAAAATAATTTGGATTATGCAGTTGCACAACATCCTCACGAATTGATTACCTATGGCGGAAATGGAGCGGTGTTTCAAAATTGGGCGCAATATCTTTTGACTATGAAATATTTAGCAGAGATGACCGATGAACAAACATTGGCAATGTATTCAGGTCATCCAATGGGATTGTTTCCATCACATAAAGATGCACCACGTGTAGTAATTACAAATGGAATGATGATTCCAAATTATAGTAAACCAGATGATTGGGAAAAATTCAATGCGCTTGGAGTTACGCAATACGGGCAGATGACAGCAGGTTCGTATATGTATATTGGTCCGCAAGGAATTGTTCACGGAACAACTATAACAGTGATGAATGCAGCTCGTAAAGTATCGAAAAACGAAGATGATAGAAAAGGAAAACTCTTTGTTACTTGCGGTTTAGGCGGAATGAGTGGTGCACAACCAAAAGCAGGAAAAATTTCTGGACTTATTTCCGTTGTTGCAGAGATAAATCCTAAAGCTGTAAAAACACGACATTCGCAAGGTTGGGTTGATGAAGTGTTTGATGATTTAACAAAATTAGTTGAACGAATAAAAAAAGCACAAGCTTCAAAAGAATCAATTTCATTGGCTTATCAGGGCAATGTAGTTGATTTATGGGAGCGTCTTGTAAAGGAAAATATAAAAGTAGATATTGGTACCGACCAAACATCTCTGCACAATCCTTGGTCTGGTGGCTATTATCCGGCAGGCATGTCATTTGAAGAAGCCAATGAAATGATGGCTAACAAGCCCGAACAATTTAAAACAGAAGTTCAGAAAACATTGGTGCGACATATTAATGCAGTAAATAAATTAGCTGAAAATGGAATGTACTTTTTTGATTACGGGAATGCTTTTCTTTTAGAAGTTGGCAGAGCAGGCGGAGATGTTTACGTTCAACATCCTCCCCTTCGGGGAGGGCAGGGTGGGGCTTTGTTTAAATACAATTCGTACATACAAGATATTTTAGGACCAATGTGTTTCGATTATGGTTTTGGTCCTTTCCGTTGGGTGTGTACTTCCTGTGATGCAAAAGATTTAAAAACTACTGATGAACTGGCTTTGAATGTTTTGGAAGAAATGTATAAATCAGCTCCATCTGAAATTAAGCAGCAGTTGAGCGATAATATTGTATGGATAAAAGATGCGATGCAAAATAATTTGGTAGTAGGCTCTCAAGCCCGCATTTTATATGCTGATTCCGAAGCTCGAGTAAAAATTGCCGAAGCATTTAATAATGCAATTAAATTAGGTGAACTTTCTGCTCCTGTTGTTTTAGGTCGAGACCATCACGATGTTTCTGGAACAGATTCGCCTTATCGCGAAACATCTAATATTTATGATGGCTCGAGTTTTACTGCTGACATGGCAGTTCAAAATTTTGTTGGTGATGGATTCCGTGGAGCAACTTGGATTTCGTTGCACAACGGTGGTGGAG
>JAYTXX010000038.1:0-19424 GCA_043742725.1 Bacteroidota bacterium
CCATTGCCATTCTACTTTTTGCACCTGCACCCAATGCTAATGCTATCGGCATTGCACCTAATGATGTTGCAATACTTGTCATTAATATTGGTCGCAAACGAGCTGCTGCGGCTTCCTGTATCGCTTCACGAACTGTTTTACCTTGTTCTTTTAATTGGTTTGCAAATTCAACAATTAAAATTCCATTTTTTGTTACCAAACCAATCAACATAATAATTCCAATTTGACTAAAAATATTTAATGTTTGATTGAAATACCAAAGTGAAAGCAATGCTCCACAAAGCGCTAATGGCACAGTAAGCATAATGGTAAGTGGGTCAATAAAACTTTCGAATTGAGCAGCTAATACCAAATAAATTAAAATTAATGCAAGAACAAATGCAAATAAAATATTAGAAGAGCTTTCAGAAAAATCGCGTGAAGAACCTGTTAATGCAGTAGAAAAAGAATCATCTAAAATTTTATCTGCAATACGTTTCATTTCTTTGTTACCATCACCAATTGTTTTTCCTGGTGCTAATCCTGCAGAAACAGTTGCTGATTGATAACGGTTATAATGAAACAATTGCGGAGGATTACTTTCTTCTTTCATAGAAACCATATTATCCAACGTAATCAATTCTCCTTTATCATTTTTTACATAAAGCGATTTTAAATCCATCGGTTCATCTCTATCTGTTCTCGCCAATTGTCCAATTACTTGATATTGTTTTCCATTCATAGTAAAATAACTAAATCGCTGACCACTCAATGACAACTGCAAAGTAGAAGCAATATCACTTACTGAAACGCCAATTGCTTTTGCTTTGTTTCTATCAATACTAATGTTCAATTCAGGTTTGTTAAATTTTAAATTTACATCGGTTCCTTGAAAAACTTGACTCTTATTTATTTCTGCCATAAACAATGGAATTTTTTCTTTTAACTTTTCAAAATTAGGAGCCTGTAATACAAATTGCACAGGCAAACCGCCTCTTGCACCAGCACTTGATGAAATCGTTTGTTCTTGTAATACCAATGTTTTTGCTTCAGGAAAAGATTTTGTTGCTTTCGTTAAAAAATCTGCAATTTGTTGTTGTGTGCGTTTTCGTTCTGATGGTTCATTTAAAACCAAACGAACAAAACCGCTATTTACCGCACCAGAACCTGTAAATCCGGGAGCGGTAACAGTCAAGCAAATTTTCTTTTCAGAAATTGAATCGGAAGTTAGGCTCGAGATTTTTTGCATAAAATTATCTGTGTATTCGTACGAAGAACCTTCAGGAGCTGTAACAATGGCTCTTATCCAACTTCTATCTTCGAGCGGAGATAACTCGGACGGAACACCACTTCCAATAAAAAAAATAAATGCAGTACACAATCCTACAATTATAAAAGCCCACCAACGTTTGGTCATAAATCTTGCTAACGAATTATCATACGCATTTACCATTCGTTCAAAAAATGGTTCTGTCATTATATAAAAACGACTTTTCTTTTGAACCTTGCGAACCATTCTTGCATTCAACATTGGTGTAAGTGTAAGCGATACAAATGCAGAAATTAAAACCGCTCCAGCCAACACAACTCCAAACTCGCGAAACAAACGACCAACAAATCCTTCTAAAAAAATCACTGGCATAAACACTGCGGCAAGTGTAATTGAAGTAGCAATTACTGCAAAATATATTTCTTTAGAACCTTTGTGTGCTGCTTCAATTGGGTTCATTCCGCCTTCTATCTTTTTAAAAATATTTTCGGTTACCACAATTCCATCATCAACTACCAAACCTGTTGCAAGTACAATTGCCAGTAATGTCAATACATTGATAGAATAACCCATCAAGTACATAATAAAAAATGCTCCAATTAATGAAACAGGAATATCGATAAGCGGACGAAATGCAATGAGCCAATCACGAAAAAATAAATAGATAATTAGAATTACCAAAATGATAGCGATGATAAGTGTTTCCTTTACTTCTGAAATGGAACGCTTAATAAATTTTGTATTGTCTAATGCAATTCCTAATTGATAATCTTTTGGTAAATCTTTTTTAATTTGTTCTACACGTTTGTAAAATTCATCAGCAATAGAAATATAATTTGCACCAGGTTGTGGCACCAAACCCAATCCAATCATAGGAACTCCCGATTGTCTTAAAATAGTTTCTTCATTTTCTGGACCCAATGATGCAGTTCCAATATCTTTAAAACGTATGGTTTGATTTCCATTCGATTTAATAATCATATTATTAAATTCATCTTCATTGGTAAATTTTCCAACTGTATTCACCGTTAGTTCAGTAGAAACACCTGCAACTTTCCCAGAAGGCAATTCCACATTTTCTCTATCCAATGCTTGTTTTATATCTTGTGGAGTAATTCCATAAGCCACCATTTTAGAGGGATTCATCCACATACGCATTGCATATTTTTTTTGTCCCCAAATTTGAACATTACTCACTCCAGGAATTGTTTGTAATCGTTCAGCAATTACATTTTCTGCAAAATCGCTTACTTGCAATTGATTTTTTGTATCGCTCTGTAAAGTAAGCGCAACAATAGCATCAGAGTTTGCATCCGATTTTGTAACGGTTGGTAAACCATCAATATCTTGTGGCAATTGCCGAACAGCTTGCGATACTTTATCACGTACATCATTCGCAGCTGCTTCCAAGTTTGCATCTAAATTAAATTCAACAGTAATGTTGCTCGCACCTTGGCTACTTGATGAGGAAATAGTTCTTACTCCTTCTATTCCATTAATTGCTTTTTCGAGCGGTTCTGTAATTTGCGATTCTATAACATCAGCATTGGCTCCTGCATAGCTTGTTTTTACAGTAATTACAGGAGGATCAACAGAAGGATATTCTCGAACACCAAGATACTTGTAACCAATTGCCCCAAACAAAATAATAACGACTGACATTACAATTGCCAACACTGGTCTATTAATACTTGTAGATGCTATGTTCATTTAATTATTTATAAATTTTATTTTAACTAATCGTTCCTGTTTTTTTTATTTCAGCTGAATAATTTTCACAGGTGCATCTGGCTTCAACTGCATAATACCTGTAGTTACAACAGTATCGCCAATTTGTAAACCATTTAATACTTGAACTTTTGAGCTTGTTCTAATTCCTGTTTCTATCATCACAGGAAATGCTTTTCCATTTTTTACTGTATATACTTTTTTACCACGAAGTTCTGGAATAACAGCTTCTGTAGGAATCATCACAGCATTATCAATATCTTTCAACAATACTTTTACGTTTGCAAAAGCTCCTGGAAAAATAATTTTTTCTTTGTTGGGACAAATCGCACGAACCATCATTGTTCGAGTGTTCATATCAATTTTAGGTTCAACTGCATAAATTTCTCCTTCCTCATCTTGTTTCATTCCATCAATATTGAAAACCACTTTCACTCCTTTTTGAATGTAAGGAGCATAACGTTCAGCAACTGCAAAGTCAATTTTCACAGGGTCAATTTGTAAAACAGTTGCAAGAATAGTTCCCACGCTTACATAAGCACCTTCACTTACATTTTTCAATCCTACAGTTCCATTAAATGGAGCACGAATTTCTGTTTTTGAAATTTGCGATTGAACATAATCTATATCTGCTTTAATAGTATTAACAGCATTTTGCGACACATCAAATTCTTCCTGACTAATACCATTTATTTTCAATAATTCTTGTTGACGTTTTAAAGTAGTTTCGGCTAATTGATATTGCAATTGCAATTTTTTTAATTGTGCTTGAAAATCGGCATCATTAATTTTTACAAGCAATTGGTTTTGCGAAACAGTTGTTCCTTCTTTTAGTGGAAGCGAAATTATTTTACCTGCTATTTCAGGTTTTAGCTCTACTTCTTCATTCGCTAAAATTGTTCCTGAAGCATCCAATGTGTTTTCCAACTTTTCGGAACTAATAACATAAACCGAAACAGTTGTTGGCATTCCTTTGCCTTGCTGTGGCATTTGAGCTTGTTGTAATTCAGAAGGAAAAAAAATAAATTTCAAGGTCAATAATACACCAACAATTATTAATAATATCAGAACATTTTTTATTTTCATTTTTAAAATATTTATAGGGTGTATAAAGGTAATCTTTAGAAATTTATTTAACTGAAATTTCATCAATAAAAATAAATGCATCGCCTCCAAATCCCTGATGCCATTGAGGTAGCGTACCAAAATTTATTGCTTTCACTTTCACATAACGAGCTGTAATAGCTTGGGGAATATTTAATTCAATATTTTTTATAGAAGTAGTTTCATCTTTTGCATCAACGATATTTATTACCTCTCCAGCCAGAATAAAATTTTCATTATCCGTTGAAACATAATATTCCACTTTTGTGGGCATTAAAATCCAAGAACGAGAATCTTGCAAAAAACCTGCACTAAATTTATTAACACTTTGTTCTTTTTGCAAATCAATAATGGCTTCAAAATTTTGCGATTGGTAACCTTGCCATTCTCCTTTTCTCCAATTGGCATCACCTCTCAAACCATCAATAATACCAATATCTCCACCAGCACTATATTGTGAATTATACTTTGAATTAATTTTTATTTTCCAATTATTCGGGCGCTTATAAAAACTACCTGAAACAACATTGCTCTTCAATTCTTTGTTTTCACAATAAGCATAAATAATTTTTGAACTTCCAATTGAAAATGGTTTGGTGTAGGTTTTGAAATTTTTGGTTTCATTAGCACTATCAACACAGGCATATAACATTTTATTTTTCAGCGATGATGATTTTATGGTAACCAATAAACTATCATCAAAAACACGAGAAACAGCATTGATTGTGGGCACTGAAAGAATTAAATATTTTGGTTCCAAAGGCAATGAAATTGTATTACCTGTTTTTGGTTCAGCTGGTTTTGAAGTCATTTTAAAAGAAAGGTGTCCACCTGTTAAAATTGTTCTGTAAGTGATAAATGCTCTTGAAAATGGCACATCCAGAGGAACTCCCGTAAGCTTACTATCTTTCACATAAAAACTTGTGTCGGATAAATTAGATGCGGAAATTTGAAAATACTTTCCATTCTCCAAATGAATTTTTACATCTTTAAAAGTAGGTGAACCATAAGCAAAATTTCCACCGCCTGGAATTACAGAATACAAACCCATCGCATTTAAAACATACCAAGCACTCATTTGTCCACAATCTTCATTTCCAATTAATCCATCAGGTGTTGGTTTGTAAAAATCATTTAAAATTTGATGAATTCGTTCTTGTGTTTTATAAGGTTTATTTACATAATTATACAAATACGTCATGTGATGGCTTGGTTCATTACCATGCGCATATTGTCCGATAAGCCCTGTAATATCAGCTTGTTCACGACCAGTAGTTTTTGTAGTAGTTGTAAAAAGTTCATCCAATTTTTTTTCAAATTTGTTCACACCACCCATCATTGAAATCAATCCCGAAATATCTTGAGGAACAAAAAATGTGTATTGCCAAGCATTTCCTTCGGTATAATTATTATTCACTTCTCTGGGTTCAAAAGGTGTTAACCATCCTCCATTTTTTTTCGGACGCATAAAACCTGTTTCGGTATCAAAAACATTTTTCCAATTTTGAGAACGTTTTATGAAATAATCATAATCATCCATTTTATTTACAACCCTTGCCATTTGTGCAATACACCAATCATCATAAGCATATTCCAAAGTCTTGGAAACACTTTCGTGTTCATCGTCCATACTGATGAAACCATTTTTTTTGTAGGCACTCAAACCCAAATGATCGAGCTTTGCACTATGTTTGCTTGCTTGAAAAGCTTTTTCATAATCAAATCCTTTTATGCCTTTAACCATTGCATCGGCAATCACACTTACTGAATGATAACCAATCATACAATCGGTTTCGTTGCTGGCAAGTTCCCACACAGGCAAACGACCACCTTGCTCATATTGTGCTAAAAAAGTATTTATAAAATCGGCTGTACGTTTTTGGTCAATCAATGTATATAAAGGATGCGCAGCGCGAAAAGTGTCCCATAATGAAAACACGGAATAGTATGTAAATCCTTCTGCTTTATGAATTTTATTATCCCGCCCACGATACATTCCGTCCACATCCATTGCTGTGTTTGGCTGAATCATAGTATGATACAATGCAGTATAAAATATTTTTAATTTATCTTCATTTTGAGATGAAGTTTCAATTTTGCTCAACTCTTTATTCCATAAATTTTCTGCATTCGATTTTGTTTTTTCAAAATCCCAATCGGATAATTCAGCAACCATGTTCTTTTTCGCACCTTCTGTACTTACTGTTGATAATGCAACTTTTGTAAAAAAAGTTTCCCCATTAGTTACTGTAAACGAAAAACTTGCTTTGTCTCCTTTCTCTGATTTAGTATAGGTTACAGCTTTTGAAAATTCAATTCGAGCATAAATATATTGGTCTCTTGCCCAAGCTTCACTCCTTCTAAAAACTTCAATAGTTTTATCATCAATTACATTTATTTTTCCTTCCAATAATTTATCACGATGTGTTAAATCCAAAATAATTTCTGCTTGCCCCGATTTATTAAATGTGTATTTATGAAATCCAACGCGAGTTGTAGCTGTTAGTTCCACATCAATATCATCATCATTTAATTTTATTTTATAATATCCTGCTTTTGAAATTTCATTTGCATGAGAAAAATTTGAAGAGTAAATTTTATTATCAAAACTCATTTCTCCCATCATTGGCATCAGCATTATGTCGCCATAATCGCTACAACCAGTGCCACTTAAATGAGTATGCGAAAATCCGTAGATAACTGAATCGCTGTAATGATAACCACTACAACCATCCCAACTTCCGTCAATTCTAGTATCGGGTGAAAGTTGAACCATACCAAACGGAACAGTTGCTCCGGGAAATGTATGTCCATGTCCACCCGTTCCAATCATTGGATTGACGTATTTAGAAAAATTATTTTGAGAGAAAATTGAAAAAGAAATTATAAATAAGAAAAGTAAAAAAATAGATTTTTTCATTTGAAATTTTATCATAACTATTATCTTTAAGTCAAAATATACTATTAAAATTAAATATTACTTAACCATTTCCAAATTTTTTACTCCAATATAATTAGGCTGAATAATCCAAATTCCCCTTTTATCAATAAATCCCCATTTGCCATCTAATCTCGCTGCCGCAAAACCATTTTTAAAATCTCGAACTCCATCAAATTGTGGCTCAATTATCCATGAACCTTTATTATTAAAAAATCCTACTTTATTATTTTTCTTTCCTTTTGCAAGCCCTTCTGAAAAATCGCCTAAATCTTGTACATCTTTAAGAAACAATATTTCACCAGATTTATTTACATAAGCCCATTTTTCCTCCATTTTAATTCTTGCCATTTGACTTTCTTTATCAAAATCTTTCGCAACAGTAAATTGCGGTTTTATTACCCACTCACCTTTTGTATTAATATACCCTACTTTGTCTGTAATTTTAGCCCAGGCAAGTCCATCAATAAAATATCCTACACTTTCATATTTAGGTTCAATAACAATTATCCCTGCTGTATCAATAAATCCAAATTTTATTCCAATGCGAATAGGTGCAAAGTATTCTGAAAATTCTTTCAAATCTGAAATTTTTTGATTTTCAATTTTAATTTCTGCTCCATTTTTTTTTAAAACAACAAATCTCTTATTAATTTTTGCGGTAGCAAATCCATTGTCAAAATCACTGGCATCATCATACTTTAATGGTATTGAAAGTTTGCCGTCTGTGTTAAGAAAACCATATTTATCTTCAACTCTTATGAGTGCCATACCATTTTTAAATCCTTCTATTCCAAAATGAAAACCAAAGCCATCATTCAGAGTAAAATTTGTTATTTGTGTTTTCAATATTTCGCCTTTCAAATTGATAAAATAAAATTCGTGAGAACCAGGATTATGTGTCACAGCGTATCCATCATCAGAAAAACTATAACACTTTTCAAATTTTTCAGGAATAATTAATTCTCCTTTATTGTTCATATATCCCCACAGTTTTGTTTTGTTTGATTTAACTTGAGTTACATACGTTTGGGCATAACAATTATTCCAAACCACCACTAACATAAAAATTTTAAGTATTTCAAAAAAAGATATTTTTTTCATTTAAATATTTATTTAGAATCAAACAATGAAATTATTTTCGCTATGTTTTTTTCAAATTTTGTCTGATTTATTAACTCAACAATTCTTTTTTCATTTGGCAACAAATCAAAATAATTGTCATTTAGTTTTCCATCATCAAAATTAATGAAAACATCTTTTGCTAAAACATTTGAAGAAATTTCAAACCTGCTTGAATCAATTGGAGTTATCGTAATTGTAGGTTTTATTAATTGCAAATCTTTAGGTTTTGCAAAATAATAGTTCGCAGTTTTAATTTCATTTTCATTTAATTTCAATGAAACATTCAACACAATTTGTTTTAAATTAAAAGTAGAAAATTCTTTTTTATCAATAGAATAATAAATTGCACTAGTATTAGAATTTATAGAAATATCAAGTGTTTTAGACCAAAGTATTTTCCCATTAAAATCAATTAATTTCAAATCTAATTTTCCATTTTTGTTTTTTAATTCATCATTTAAAATGTAAATTTTATATTGATTATTTTCTTCATTAATTGAAATAATAATTGGTTCGTAACTCCGCTTGGCTTGATAATACATAGCTTTGGGATTTCCATAATAATCAATACTACTCCAAGTAATTCCGGGCCAACAATCATTTAATTGCCAAAACAAAGTTCCCATACAATTCGGTTTTGCCCTGCGATGTGCTTCAATAGCAGTTTTCATTCCTTCGGCTTGCAGAAGTTGTGAAACATAAATATATTTTTCAAAGTCTTTTGGAACGATATAATCTCGTTCCATATAAGTATTTATGGTTTGAAATCCTGTCGGATGTTTTTGATGATTTTTAATCGCATCGGAATTAAAATTCAAATCGTTTTCATTTGTAAATTTTTTAAGTGAATTCAAACTAGGTATTCCTTGAAAACCATATTCGGACATAAATCTTCCAACTTTATTTTTATAATTTTCAAACGGCTCCATTCCCCACCAAACGCCCCAATAGTGAGAATCGCCTTGTTGCAAACTTTCTTTATGTCCCCAACCAATACTTGGAGACGAAGGTATATAGCCCCTCCCTTCATCCCTCCCCAAAAGGGAGGGGCTTAACTTGCTAATAATAGTTGGAATATTTTTTTGAAATAAAAACACATAATCATTCCAAATTTTTGTTGAATCTTGAACAGAATAATTGTATTGTTTTTGCCAACCCCAATTTTTCCAACCTTCATCAATTTCATTATTTCCACACCAAAGCGCAAGGCTTGGATGATTTTGTAATCGCTGAATCTGTTCTTTAATTTCTTCTGAAACATTATTTATAAAATGTTCATCAGTTGGATACATTGCACAAGCAAACATAAAATCTTGCCAAACTAAAATTCCTTTTTTATCGCAAGCCTCGTAAAACGAATCATCGGCATATACTCCACCACCCCATACTCGGAGCATATTCATATTTGCATCAACTGCATTTTGTACTATTTTTTCGTAATCATTTTTTGTAACTCGAGGTAAAAAATTATCGGGAGGAATATAATTTGCACCTTTCATAAAAACAGGAATTCCATTTAATTTAAAATAAAATGATTGTCCAATACTATCTTTTTCCTGAACCAATTCAAGTGTTCGAAGACCAATATTTAATTCTTTTTTATCAATTATATTTTTATCATTTGCTAATTGAATTGTGAATAAATACAAAAACGATTCGCCCAAACCATTACTCCACCAACGATTCGGTTTGAGTAAAGAATAATTAATTGTGCAAATATTTCTTCCTTTTCTTAATTGAATTTTTTGTTTAAGTATATCAGAAGTTTTTTTCGATGTATTACAAATAGTATTCAAATTATAATCAATGGCTTCTTCACTTTTAATTTCACAAACAAATTCCAATTCAGCTTTTTCATCTGTTAATGATTTCAAATTACACTTCACGTTCAACATTTTTGCATTATTCCAAAAAATTAATTTTACATCTTTATAAATTCCACAAGTAACGAATCGAGGTCCAAAATCCCAACCATATTGATATTGAGCTTTGCGAGTAAAAATTTTTTCATCGCCAGGCAATGTATAGTTTAATTTTTTTGCTTCTTCTTTTCCTTTTTTCACAGCAGATTGAAAAACAATTTTTAATTTATTTTCACCTAAATGAATTTTGTTTTTAATTTCTACATTCCAAGTTCTAAACATATTGTCAGCAGAGAAAAGTAAGGAATCATTCAAATACACATTTGCATAAGTATCTAAACCGTCAAATTGCAATTCAATATGTTGCTGATTCAATTCCTCTTGTGAAATATCAAATGTGGTTTGGTATTCCCAGTCTTCATTTTCTATCCATTGCAATTTTTTTTCATTGTCAGCAAAAAATGGGTCAGGAATAATTTTGTTGTTGTATAAATCAGTGTGAACAGTTCCTGGAACAGTTGCCGAATACCATTGCATTTCACTTGTTTTATGAAATTGCCAATGTTCAATGTTTAAATTTTTTTGAAATGTTTGAGCAAAAATTACAGAAGGCAAGAAAACAATGAGGAGGTATTTAAAATATATAAATCTCATCTTAAATTTTGTTTAAGTAATTCAATTTCATTTTTATCTGCAACATTGTGTTTATCAATAATTGCAGACGAATGATAAAACGCTACATTTAATTTTCCTTTCAATAAATTAATATTTGAAGAACGAACGCCACCACCTGGCATTATTGTAATTCTTTCTTTTGCTTGCTTCTGCAATGCAATTAAATTATCTATTCCTTCAACAACATTTTGTTTTTGTCCCGAAGTAAGAATTGTTTGAAAACCACAATTGATAATATCTTCCAATGCTTGGAAAGAATTTTTAACAACATCAAAAGCACGATGAAATGTACATGTAAGAGGTTTTGCCAATTCCACCAATTCTTTATTCTGTTTTTTATTTACACTTCCATTTTCATTTAAAATTCCGAACACAACACCATCAATATTTTTTTCTTTGCAATACAAAATATCTTTTTTCATTTGCTCAAACTCAGAATCATTGTAAACAAAATTTCCACCACGAGGGCGAATCATCACAAATAAATCAACAGTAATTTTTTCTCTTGCTTCTTTTATTGTTTGGCGATTTGGAGTAATTCCACCAACAGAAATACCATCACACAACTCAATTCTATTAGCTCCTGCTTGCGCTGCTACTATTGCCGATTGAAGATTAAAACAGGCTATTTCTAATTTGTAGTTTTTCATTTTACAAAATAATCCGAATCAATTAATTTGTTTCCTGAAGTATCATTCACGGCAAAATTAAATCCGCTTTGCACGCAGTAAGCACCATATTCGCCATTTTTATTTAACGCAATAAATCCAACTTGTATGTCTTTCAAGTTTTTATTTCTCACTTTCATTAATTTCACAACTCTGCTCACTGCCTCTACACAAGCTTGCTGTGGCGACTTTCCTTGACGCATCAATTCAACAACTAAATGACAACCTGAAATACGAATTACTTCTTCTCCATGTCCTGTTGCAGTTGCAGCACCAATTTCATTATCAACATATAAACCTGCACCAATAATAGGAGAATCGCCAACACGTCCGTGCATTTTGTAAGCCATTCCACTTGTGGTGCACGCTCCAGAAAGATTTCCCATTGCATCCAATGCAATCATTCCAATTGTATCGTGATTTTCAATATTCACAATTGGCTTGTAATTGCTGGTCTTCAGCCATTCTTTCCATTCTTTTTCTGATTCTTCAACCAATAAATTTTCTTTTTGAAAACCTTGTGACAATGCAAATTGCAAGGCTCCATCTCCAACTAACATTACGTGTGGTGTTTTTTCCATCACAGCACGAGCAACAGAAATTGGATGTTTGATAAACTCCAAACAAGCTACAGAACCAATGTTTGCAAACTCATCCATAATACAAGCATCAAGAGTAACATGTCCATCTCTATCTGGACGACCTCCATAACCAACACTTCGTTCAGTTGGATCGCCTTCTGGAATTTTCACTCCTGCTTCAACAGCATCCAACGCACGACCATTATTTTTCAATACATCCCAAGCTGCGCCATTTGCTTTTACTCCAAAATTCCAAGTAGAAATTACAATCGGTTTGTTTACAAATTGAGGTTCAAATGATTTTGTCTTTGTTTCTGAATTAGCTGATTTTACAAGTAATCCCGCTGAGGCTAATGCAGTTGTTTTTAGAAAATTTCTTCTGCTGTTCATTTGAAAAATTATTTTTGAGTGAGAAAATGTTTCGCATAATTTACATTCATTTTATCTAATAATTTAGAATGAATTTTTAAACGAAGAATAAAATTTTTATAATTTTTTTTATTCAATGGAGTCCATAGAACTTCTGACAATGCAGCCATTCTGGGCATTGACATATATTCTACTTTTGAAAAATCGGTAATGTATTCCGTCCACACATTTCCTTGTGCGCCAAGAATAAATTTTTGCTCATCTACAGATAAAATGTTTGGAGTAGGATTATAATTATAAACAGCATCTAATGGATTAAAACCTCCAATGGCAAGAGGTTCTTGTGAATTATCTTCCAATTGATAATGGTCAAAATAACACGGCTTTCCGGGTGTCATCACCACATTGTGTTTTAATTTTGCAGCCGCAATTCCACCCTCTGTTCCTCGCCAACTCATCACTGCTGCATTTGGCGCAAGTCCACCTTCTAAAATTTCATCCCAACCAATAATTTGTTTTCCTTTTGAATTCACAAATTTTTCGATACGAGTAATAAAATAATTTTGCAATTCATTTTCATCTTTCAATTTTTCATCTACAATTCGTTTTTGACATTTTGCACACGTTTTCCAACGCACTTTAGGACATTCATCGCCACCAATGTGAATGTATTTTCCCGGAAATAAATCTGCTACTTCCGACAAAATATTTTGAATAAAATAAAATGTTGAATCATTTCCAGCACAATACACATCATCCGAAACACCCCATTTTGTATAAGTTTCAAAAGGACCACCCTTGCACGAATATTGAGGATATGCAGCAAGTGCAGCCAATGAATGTCCTGGCATTTCAATTTCGGGAACAATTGTAATATGACGAACTTGCGCATAAGCAACAATTTCTTTTATATCATTTTGCGTATAAAAACCACCATAAGATTTACCATCATAGCTTTCTTCATTCGAAGGTTTTCCTATTAATGTTTCTTTTCGTTGCGAAGAAATTTTTGTAAGCAATGGATATTTTTTTATTTCAATTCTCCAACCTTGATCATCTGTTAAGTGCCAATGAAATATATTGAATTTATGCATCGCCAAATAATCAATGTATTTTTTTACTTCTTCTTTTGTAAAAAAATGACGGCTACAATCCAAGTGCATTCCTCGCCATTGGTAGCGTGGAACATCTTTTATGTTCACACAAGGTATTTTTAATTCTGTAGATTTTTTGATTGGCAACAGTTGAATTAATGTTTGAAAAGCATAAAACAACCCTGCATTATTTTCAGATGAAAATAAAATTTGATTTTGATTAATTGTCAATTCATAATTTTCTGTTGTGTTCAATTCTACTTCAGGTTCAGGAATAATTATATAATTTCCATCAGCTGGAATTGAATAAACTTGTTGCAACGAAAAATCAAAATTGGTTATCAAATAATTATTAAAATAATCTATTTCATTTTTAAATTTTTCTGTTGTTACAACAATTTTTGTTTGAGGAGTCAGACTGAAACTATCAGTAGTAATAGTTACTTCAGCAGGTTGTGGAATAATTGGAAGTATTGATTTTTTATCTTGAGCAATAATTACATTCACTATAAATAGTGTGAGTAAAAAAATATTTTTTTTCATTTTATCTAAATTGATAATTAACACCTTCTACTTGAGTTAATAATGTTTGTGGGGCATCTGTGGCAATTGCTCTTCCTTCAATTTTTGGAGAAACTGGAGAAAATTCTGCTAAATATTCTTCTATCACATCATGTAAAAGTATTCCCTGCGAAACTTGATTGTGAACATTTTTCATTCTGCAAAGCATATTATCTGGGTCGCCATCGCGCTCACAAGCTACCATTGAATATGTTTTTTCCAAATCAATTTGTTCGCCTTTTATACAAACTTGTTGCACCCGTTTTCCTTTTTCATTTGCAATAGTGAATGTTACCTGCATACCGTTGAAACGCACGAACCATCCACCAAATCGCTTGGTTGCATCTTTTGCAAAAGCATTTTCTAATTCATTTTCCAACCAATTCCAAATTTGTTTTCCTTTTACATCAGCCGTTTTTACTTCCGAATTTACAGGCAACATGCTCCACAAATAATCTCTTGTAATTTCTGCAAATCCTGTTTTTTCATCAGGAATTAACGGAGGACAAAAACGAAATCCATTAGAAACTGCAATGTCTGTTTTAAACTTCCACATCACAGCATCTGTAATCAAATTATCCATTGGCGTTTCAATGATATAATAGCGAACAAGCGGGGTTTTTGATTTTCCAATTACTTCACTCAATATTTTTTTATATGGCTTTTTTGTTTTTTCTACCATATATTTCATCTCTTCATCTTCTTTATATTTTTCAGGATCAACTTCAATTAATTCATAAACTTCATCTTTTATTTTCCCGTTTTCTATAACAATATCAAGCTTTCCAACAAAGGAAGCAAAAGCGCCCGGCTCTGTTACTTTAGTATATTTTCCTTGCAAGGGTTGGCGAATTCGTTCGTGTGTATCGGCTCCTAAAATATAATCTACGCCTTGTGCGCAAGGTTGATTTGATAAATGTAATTGCTGCGCTAAACCCATGTGTGACAAAACAAAAACCATTGTGCAACCATGTTGCTCGCGCAAAATTTTTACATACTTTTCTAAATCAATTTCTGGTTTTGTAAATTTTATTCCCTTTGAATATGCAGGTGATTGGCGCACAGGAGTAAGTGGATCATTGTATCCAACGAAACCAATTTTTGTGCCACCTAAATTAAAAATTTGATACGGAGGAAATAATAAATCGTGTTCTAAATCATCGTTATGAAACATGTTTGCACAAACTTTTGCAGCAGTGTAATTGTTCATGTCATGTATCAACATTTGCTTTCCATAAACTACTTCCCAATTACCCGGCAATACTAAATCGTAATTCATTTTGTTTACCAATGGAATAATTGCTTGTCCTTGCGTGAGCGATGCAATAGCACTTCCTTGAAAACAATCGCCACCATCAACTACTAATGTGTTCAAAGGATTTTGTTTTCGTAATTCATTTAAAACGGTAGTTAATGTTGCAAAACCTCCACGTTTTTTATAAACTGCTTTTTCATTTTCCCAAAAAAATTCATCGTGAATATCTAACTGACCATGAATATCGGAAGTGTGAAGAATAGTATATCGTTGTGCTTTTCCATTTTGTATAGCAGGGTTTTTTATGATGTCGTTTATTTTGCCTTCGTCTTGCAACCAATAAGTAAGAGCTGGAGCCAAACCCAAGCCAATTGCTCCAATTCCAGCATATTTTATAAAATCTCTTCTATTGTAGTCGTGATTATTTTTTTTCTGCGTTTCATTTTCAATTGGTTCGTGATGACACGAACAATTGCAATTTTTTTTATCACATTTTTTATTGTTCATATTTATTTTATCAAATTTTTAGAAAGAAAAATATAAATTAATGTGGTAGTTTGTCTCTAAAAATACCATAAACACAAGTTCCAAGAATTGCACTAATTAAGACAACTCCAATAATTAACGAACCGCTACCAACGAGTGCAAATAAGGGTCCTGGACAAGCGCCAGTGATTGCCCAACCCAAACCAAAAATTAATCCACCAATAATATTTCCTTTGTTGAATTGTTTTGGTGCAATTTTTATTTCTTCTCCAGCAAGTGTTTTTATGTTAAATTTTTTGATGAGTTGAATGGAAATAATTCCAATAACTATTGCAGAACCAATGATACCATACATTTGAAATGCTTGAAAACGAAACATCTCCTGAATACGAAACCAAGAAATTACTTCTGCTTTTATTAATATTATTCCGAAAATAAATCCGAGTACTAAAAATTTTAATTTGTTCATCTTGTTTTATTTTAATTATTAATTCACTATTTTTTTAATCTTAAAGTTTCATTATCCAAGGCAAAATAAACCAAGTCATGAGCAAACCACCAATAAAAAAACAGATGGTTGCAATCAATGATGGAAGTTGTAAATTAGAAATTCCCATAATGGAATGTCCCGAAGTACAGCCACCAGCATATCGTGTACCGAAGCCTACAAAAAAACCACCAACAACCATCAGCACAAAACCTTTGAGAGTTAAAAGCGATTGAAAATTAAAAATATCGGTTGGATAAAATCCTGAATAATTTTTTATTCCTAATGAATTCAAATCAGAAATTGTGTTTTCTGAAATTTGAATTGGATTAGGATTTTGCCAAAAATATCCTGCAAGCAAACCTCCCAAAACAATTCCAAAAACAAAAAATAAATTCCACGATTCTGCTTTCCAATCGTAATTAAAAAAATTTGCTTTTGTAGGAATGCAAGCGGCACAAATATGTCTCAAAGAAGATGAAATACCAAACGGTTTGTTTCCAATAATGAGCAATGCAGGAATCATTAAACCAATTAGTGGACCCGATATATACCAAGGCCAGGGCTGTGTTAGAATGTTCATATTATTTTTTTGTTTTTAAATTGTTATTTTTTTGTTTCTTTTTAAAATCATCAATTGGCTTGAATGGTCCATACTTATGCTGTTTCTCAGAAAAATTATCTGCATAAGTACCAAATGGATGGTCGACAGGTTTGCCAGAAATTTTTGGCCAATCTTTACTTAAATCTTTTGTTGGTCGTTGTTGCGAATTTACAAAAGCAGCAACATCCCAAGCTTCTTCATCGGTCAACTGTGGATTTTCATAGGTTGCACCAAAAGGCATATTTGATTTTACATAACTCGCAAAACGCGACAACCGATATAAACCTGCACCAATATTATAACTACTGTTTCCCCACAATGGCGGATATTGATATGAAATATTATCTGCATTCATTTTTCCTTCACCATTTTTATTATGACACGATTCACATTTTTGAACATAAATTGTTTTTCCTTTTTCTACATCAGCAGCTCTATCCAAAAAAGCAAGTTCGGAAAGTCCGCTACCTTTGGGCTTTTCACCTTTCTTCACATTTTTTCCTAACCAAATAATGTATGATTTAATGGCTTGCATTTCTTTACTCGTTGTGTCTAATGCTTTTCCGTTTAAACTTCGTTCAAAACAATCATTCACTCGTTTATAAATACTTTCAATACTTCCCGAACGCTCTCTAAATTTAGGATATGTAGAAGCGACTGCACTATAATTATTTCCAAAAATTTTTGTTCCTGCATCTAAATGACAATTCTGACAATTCATTCCATTACTACTATGTTGAACAATTCCATTTGGTCCAAAATAATACGAAGTGTTTGCAATTAATTTTCTTCCATATCGAATTTGCTCTCCTTCGGAATTAGTTGAAATTGTTGATGTATCAGGAGCAATCCACATATCAGAAATTGCGGTTGATTTTTTTTCTGTTTCAATTTTTTGTTCAACAACTGCAACTTTTTTGCTTGGTAAAAATAGTTCGGGAACACCACAAAAATTAATATATACAACAACTGCAACCACTATCATTAAACAAATAATTACGTTTAATAATTTGGTAATTATTTTTAATAATTCTTCTTCTGTATTTTTACGTTTATCGGAATGCATTAATTTTAATGTCCTCCAGCTGTTGTTTTGTCGTAATCAATTCCTTGCTTGCTCAAAATATTTTTTACTTTCCACGCATAAAAAGCTAAATATGCAAAACAAGCAACACCAACTAAATAGCTCCATTGAATTCCTAATAAATTATCTGATGATAAAGCACCTTGTAATAAACTAATGAAGCCACCGCCCATAATCATCATAATTAAAAAACTTGAGCCTTCGTTGGTATGTTTTCCTAAACCTGCAATTGCCAATGTGAAAATGCAAGGCCACAAAGTACTACAAAATAATCCAACGCTGATAAACGCATAAACACTGACCATTCCAGAGGATAGCATTCCGATGAAGAGAGCAACAATTCCTAATCCTGAAAAAATTAATAGTTGTCGTGCAGGATTTCCTTTGCTTAAAATATCAGCAAAAATTAAAACTATTATTACAAATGCATAAATATAAAATGGAGTTAAATCGTGGCTCGCAATTTTGTTTACAAGTAGGAAAACTCCAAATGCAATATAGGGCATTACAAAATTCAAAATTGTTTTTATTCCACCTTTTAAATCAAATGCTCCAACAGATGAAGTCCAACGACCAATCATTAAACTTGCCCAAAATAAAGAAACATAAGGTGCAATTCCATTGGTTGAAATTCCTGCATGTTGTTTCATAAATTCTGGAAGATTACTTGCTGTGCTCACTTCCACACCAACGTAAACAAAGATGGCAATCATTCCCAAAATAAGTTGTGGATATTTTAGTGCGCTTGCTTTTTCTTCAGCAACTGGAATATCCGATTTTTCATCATCATTTACCGAATGTATTTTGTTTGGTAAAGATGAAAATTTGAATATAACTGCTACAATTATAAATGCTGCACCAAGTATTAAATAAGGCATTTTGATACTTTCAATACTGGCAACAGAGCCATTAGACAATGAACCAAATATTGCAAAGCTTACTAAAAGAGGACCAATAGTGGTTCCAAAATTATTTACACCACCTGCCAAACTCAATCGTTGTGAACCTTTTTGAGGATTACCCATTACAATTGCCAATGGATTGGCAGCAGTTTGTTGCAACGAAAATCCTAAACCAACAATAAATAATCCCGAAATCATTAAAGGAAAAGATGCTGTGTTTGCCGCAGGAATAAACAATAATGTGCCAATTGCAGAAATAACAAGTCCAAGTGCAATTCCATTTTTATAACCCAAACGATTTAAAATATCGCCACCAAAAGATTTTGAAATAAAGTAATAAATTAATGAGCCAACGGTGTAAGCTACATAAAATGCAAACGAAATCATTTGCGATTGCCATTGTTCAAGATTTAATTTTTCTTTAAAAACAGGAATTAAAATATCGTTGCTGGCTGCAACAAAGCCCCAAAAAAAGAATACAGAGATTAATACTAAAAAGCCTGAAGATTTAGTGGTGTTTGAATTTTCCATATATTTTAGTTTGATTTATTCTCCGAAAATAAGAAAAATAAATCATGTTTCAAGTTTTCTATTATGGAATCAAAAACAAAAATTAATTTATTAAGTTTGTTTATTAAGAACAATTTTACAA
>JAYTXX010000039.1:0-8641 GCA_043742725.1 Bacteroidota bacterium
ACGATATTATAATTATGCCAACTGTTCAAGCAAATGCAACAACACTTATTCGTAAATAATTTTTTACCACTAAGGCGCTTAGGACACGGAGAAACACAAGAAATGAAATGATTACACAAAATTACACAAACGAGATTTCTTATAAAATTGTTGGTTGTGCTATTGAAGTTCATAAACATTTAGGTCCTGGTTTATTAGAATCTGTTTATGAAGAATGTTTGATTGAAGAATTAAAAAACAATGGATTACAAGTAGCCAAACAAGTTCAAGTTCCAATTTTATATAAAGGCAAAACGCTCGGAATACCTTTAAGATTGGATTTGTTGATAAATGATTTGATAATTGTTGAGCTAAAATCTGTTGATATAATGATTCCTGTTTTTAAAGCACAATTACTTTCTTATTTAAAACTAACAAGTAAGCCAAAGGGATTGCTCATTAATTTTAATTGCGAAAACATAACCAAAGAATTAATTCCATTAGTAACTGAAGAATTTTCTAAACTTCCTAAAGCTTAATGATAAAACTTAAAAAATATAATTCCCTTTGTGTTTCTTCGTGTCCTAAGTGCCTTAGTGGTAAATTTATAATATCTCAAAAATGAAATCTAAAAAAATTAATTTCCTTCGTGTTTCTTCGTGTTCTAAGTGCCTTAGTGGTAAAATAGTGATACTACTTTTTCTTTTTTCCTGCACACAAAAACAACATGTAGATTTAATCGTTCACAATGCAATCGTTTACACTGTTGATTCTACAATGAGTACAGCCGAAAGTTTTGCTATAAAAGATGGAAAATTTATTGCAATTGGAAGCAATGATGAAATTTTAAATAAATATGAAACGAAAGAAATAATTGATGCAAAAGGCAAAGCCATTTATCCTGGATTTATTGATTCGCATTGCCATTTTTATGGATATGGTGTTGATTTAAAAAAAATAAATTTATACGGAACAAAATCGTTTGATGAAATTATTTCTATTCTTATCAACCAGCAAACTAATTTATTTTCAAATTGGATTTTTGCAAGAGGTTGGGATCAAAACGATTGGACAAAAAAAGAATATCCCGACAAAAGCAAGTTAGACAGCCTGTTTCCAAACACTCCTGTATTTTTAATGCGTGTTGATGGACACGCTGTACTTGTAAATCAAAAAGCACTTGACCTTGCAAAAATTACTATTAAAACAAAAATTAATGGTGGTGAAATTATTTTGAAAAATGGAAAACTAACAGGTTTATTGATTGACAATGCTGTTGATTCTGTAAAAAAATTAATTGTAGAACCTTCTCGAAAAGATGAAATAGAAGCACTTTTGAGTGCCCAAAAAAATTGTTTTGAAGTTGGCTTAACAACAGTAGATGATGCTGGAATTAATTACAACACCACAATTTTAATGGACTCTTTACAAAAAATAAATTTGCTAAAAATGCGAATTTATGCAATGCTTACACCAAATGAAGAAAACGAAAATCATTATTTAAAACAAGGAATTTATAAAACAGAAAAACTAAATATTTGTTCCTTCAAATTTTATGCTGATGGTGCTTTGGGTTCAAGAGGTGCTTTACTTTTAAACGATTATTCAGATAAAAAAAATCACAAGGGATTGTTATTAAATGAACAAAATTATTTTGTGGAAATGGCAAAAAAAATGTCTGAAAATAAATTTCAAATGAACACACATTGTATTGGTGATTCGGCAGTAAGATTGATGTTAAATATTTACAAAAACAATTCTTCAGACAAAAATAATCGTTGGAGAATTGAGCATTTTCAAGTAACTACGTTGCAAGATATTGTTGCATTAAAAAACGCTGGACTAATTCCTTCTGTTCAACCTACACACGCTACAAGCGATATGTATTGGGCAAAAGAACGATTGGGTGAAGAACGAATGAAATATGCTTATGCTTACAATGATTTATTAAAAGTTGCAGGAATGATTACACTTGGCACCGATTTTCCTGTGGAAGATATTAATCCACTTTATACATTTTATGCAGCAGTTGCACGCAAAGATTTAAAAGGATTTCCGAAAGATGGTTTTCAAATGGAAAATGCTTTATCAAGAGAAAATACATTGCGTGGAATGACCATTTGGGGAGCTTTTGCAAATTTTGAAGAAACAGAAAAAGGAAGTATTGAAGTTGGAAAATTTGCTGATTTTATTATTCTTGAAAATGATATTATGAAATGTGAAATTGATAAAGTGCCAACAACAAAAGTTGTTTCAACATTTTTAAATGGAGAAAAAGTATTTCAGAAAAATTAATTATTCATACTTTTTTCTAATTCTTTATAGGAAGTAATTGTTTCATTTTTCATTCGTTCAATTATTTTTTCACAAGAAAGAATATCATCAATCAACTCCACACTTTGTCCTGCACACCAAAGCGTTCGGTAGTTTCCAGTTTGTATGGATTGTTCTAATTTTTTCATTCCTGTTAGTTGAACCCACATTTTAAAATATTTTTTAGTTGTAGAATTATTGGATAGCAATCGTTCCAACCAATTTTGTTTATATCCAATTTTTTTTGCAAATGGCGTATTGATAATAGTACAAGGTGTTCCTGAAATTTTTTCTGTCAAAACAATATCTGTCATTTTTGAATTTACAATTGCATTTTTATATTCGTTACTCACTTTTGCTTCAGTACTTGCAATAAAACGTGTACCAACCGAAACACCAGCCGCACCAAGCGCAAGCATTGATAAAATTCCGCTACCATTTGCAATTCCTCCTGCTGCAATAACGGCAATTGTTGGAAATTTTTCTTGCAAAGCAGGAACTAATATTTGCAAAGAATTTGGTCCTGCATGTCCTCCTGCTCCCTGCCCTACTGCAATAAAACCATCACAACCTAAATCAAAACATTTTTGAGCATGTTCCATGTTGGTAACATCACAAAAAACTTTTGCTCCATAAGCATGTGCTTGTTCTATCACTTCTTTCGGGTTTCCTAACGAAGTAATATAAAATGGAACTTTTTTTTCGACACAAATTTTTAAATGTTTTTCGTAAAGTGGATTTGTTTTTTGTACAATTAAATTCACGCCATACGTGCCTTTTGCGGATAATTTATTTTTCGCAACATTCAAATTATCTATAATTAATGCCAATTCACCTTCATTGCGATAGTTCAAAGTAGGGAAAGCCGCAGCAATACCATTATTCATTCCTGCCACAATCATATTCTCATTACTCACCAAAAACATTGGTGCCATTATCATCGGAAAATCTATGCTGAGTAATTGTGTAAGTTTTGTTTGCATTTCAAAAGAAATTAAATTGATTAATCATCAAAATATTTTATTTTTGATATGTAAATATACTATTCTCATTTGAGAACAAACGTGATTAGAACAATAAATTAATTCGCTATGGAAGTTACAAGAGTATTCGACATCATTCCGCAATTGCTTGAAAAATATAACAAACCAAATGCTTTGGTTGCAAAAGAAAATGGTAAATGGGTAAATTATTCTACACAACAATTTGCTGATGCTGTAAATTATTTATCCTACGGAATTTATAATTTAGGAATTGAAAAAGGAGAAAAAATAGCCATACTCGCAAACAATCGTCCCGAATGGAATTTCACGGATTATGCCATTCAACAATGTGGTGCTGTGAGCGTTCCTATCTATCCAACTATTAGTGAAAGTGATTTACTTTTTATTTTGAATGATGCAAAAGTAAAATACATTTTTGTATCCAATGCTCAATTATATGTAAAGGTTAAAACCGTTGCCGATTCTATTTCATCAGTAAAAGCAATTTATACATTTGATAAAATTGATAATGCAAAACATTGGACAGAATTAGTTGAGGAAGGGAAAAAAAATCCCAAAGTTGAAGAAATCGAAACTATCAAAAAAAATATTCATGCGAATGATTTATTAACCATACTCTACACATCAGGAACTACGGGCAATCCAAAAGGTGTAATGCTTTCGCATAATAATTTAATAAGTAATTCATTGGCATCTCAAGTATTGTGTCCGTTTCAAAGCAATTGGAAAGCATTGAGTTTTTTGCCACTCAATCATGTGTACGAACGAATGTTGACTACACTTTATTTTTATTTGGGCGTTTCAATTTACTATGCTGAAAGCATTGATACCATTGGTGATAATTTAAAAGAAGTTCAACCACAAATATTTTCAACCGTACCACGCTTGCTCGAAAAAGTGTATGATAAAATTGTAGCAAAAGGAGCCGAACAAACAGGAATAAAAAAAATATTATTTTTCTGGGCACTTGATTTGGGCTTGCGCTATGAGCTTAATGGAACCAATGGTTGGTGGTACGAATTGCAATTAAAAATTGCCAACAAATTAGTTTTTTCGAAATGGCGCGAAGCATTAGGAGGAAATATTTTTGCAATTGTTTCGGGTGGAGCCGCATTACAATCACGTTTATCAAGAGTTTTTAATGCCGCAAAAATTACAGTGTTAGAAGGTTATGGTTTAACCGAAACATCACCAGTAATTGCTGTAAATAATTTTTTACCAAACGGAATTAAATTTGGAACAGTGGGAACAGTGATTGAAAAAGTAACTGTAAAAATTGCTGACAATGGAGAAATTTTAGTGAAAGGTCCGAACGTAATGCTGGGCTATTACAATCGCCCCGAAGCCACAGCAGAAGTGATTGACAAAGAAGGATGGTTTCATACGGGCGATATTGGAGAATTTGTAGAAAATCGTTTTTTGAAAATTACAGATAGAATAAAAGAAATTTTTAAAACATCTGGTGGAAAATACATTGCGCCTGTGATGATTGAAAACAAACTAAAAGAATCGCCATTTATTGAACAAGTGATGGTGATTGGCGAAAATGAAAAATATGCTTCAGCACTTATAATTCCTGCATTTGCACATTTGAAAGAATATTGCAAAATAAAAAATATTGAATACAAAAGTAATGAAGATGTAATAAAAAATGCTACAATAAAAGCACGAATTATTGAAGAAGTTGAAAAAGTAAATCAAAGTTTGGCACAATACGAAAAAATTAAAAATCCCGAATTGTTGCCTCGCGAATGGACTATTGACAGAAACGAAATGACTCCAAAACTTTCTTTGAAACGAAAAATAATTTTGACAGCAAACAAAGATTTAGTTGAAAAAATTTATTCGGAAGGGAAGTAAGTAATTTGCATTAAAATTTGTATTAAATATAAAATGTAGTACTTTAGTTCTTACATCCCATTTAACAATTTTTAATTTTCAATTCTCATGAAAAAATTTCTACTTCTTCTATCCTTGGTTTTCGTGATGTATAGTGCAAAAGCACAGTATGTAACTATACCTGATGCAAGCTTTGTAACTTATTTACAAGCAGAATTTCCAACTTGTATGAGTGGTAATCAAATGGATACTACTTGTGCAGGGATTGTAAATGAAACATTCGTTGATGTTAGCAATTTTAATATATTTGACTTAACGGGGATTGAGTATTTCGATAATCTTGATACTTTATATTCTACTTTTAACCAATTAACAAGCTTGCCTAATTTACCCAACTCTATTTTATATTTAGATTGTAGTGATAATTCCCTAACTAGCTTACCCACATTACCATCTTCTTTAATAGAGTTAAATTGTTCAAATAACCAATTAACTAATTTACCTTCTTTACCTAACAATTTATCTTATTTTGAATGTTCGACAAATTCCCTAGTAAATTTGCCAACACTACCTAATTCACTTAAATATCTATTTTGCAATTATAATCAATTAACAAGCCTACCTTCTTTACCTAACAATTTATTGAGTTTGGGTTGTTCGACAAATCTCCTAGTAAATTTGCCCACACTACCTGATTCACTTCAATCTCTATCTTGCGGTCCTAATCAATTAACAAGCCTACCTTCTTTACCAAACAATTTATTGACTTTGAGTTGTTCGGTAAATTCCCTAGTAAATCTGCCAACACTACCTAATTCACTTCAATCTCTAGATTGCGATAATAATCAATTAACAAGCCTACCTTCATTACCTACTTCTCTTGTAGTTTTTTATTGTGATTATAATTCACTTACAAGTTTACCAACTTTACCCAATTCGTTAAATTATTTACATTGCGATTATAATCAATTAACAAGCCTACCTTCATTACCTACTTCTCTTTTAGATTTGACATGTGGTTATAATTTACTTGCAAGCTTACCAACTTTACCCAATACGTTAGATTTTTTATATTGTAGTGTAAACAATTTACTAAATTTACCAACTCTACCGAATTCTTTAGGGTATTTAGACTGTTCATCAAATCAATTAACAAGTTTACCAACCCTACCTAACTATCTTTACGACTTAAATGCCTCTGCAAACAACATAAAATGTTTTCCAACTTTTCCCGAATCATTAAACTATGGAAGTTTTGACATTGCCAATAATCCATTTTCTTGTTTACCCAACTATTTACAAGGAATGAGTTCTGATTTATTACTTTATCCACTTTGTGTAACAGGTGATTTAATAAATAATCCAAACAATTGTTCGGGTGCAAAAGGAATAGTTGGTTATACTTATAAGGACAATAATACCGATTGCCTGCTGGGCTCTCCGGATTCTATCTTGGCAAATTTCAGTGTACAACTTTACGATAGTACGAATACTCTTATTTCTCAATTTTTATCTATAAAGAATGGAATTTACAACTTTGCTAAACCAACAGGAACTTATACTGTAAAAATAGATACCACAGAAGTTCCTTATACGGTTCAATGTACTTATCCTGGTATTGATTCCACAGTGATACTAACCACAAGTAATCCTTTGCAACAAAATGTAAATTTTGCACTTTCGTGCAAACCAGGTTTTGATGTTGGTGTTCAATCTGTTCTTGCTCGAGGAATTATTTTCCCAGGGCAACAACACCAATTAACAATAACAGCAGGTGATTTGAGCCAATGGTTTGGCTTAAATTGTGCCGCAGGCATTTCTGGTCAAGTAATCGTTTCGGTTTCTGGTCCTGTTAGTTTTGATTCTGTTATGACAGGAGCACTTACTCCAACTATTGTAGGAAATGTGTTTACTTACAACATTTCCGATTTTGGAACAATAAATAATTTAACCGCTTTTGGTTTGCTATTTACAGCCGACACAACTGCAATTGCTGGAGATACTATTTGTGTGAATGTTTCTGTTACTCCCACAAGTGGCGATAATAATGTAAATAACAATATATACAACTATTGCTATGTCGTGCAAAATGCAAATGACCCTAACTTTAAAGAAACTTATCCAGAAATTGTACCTGTTGGTTTTGATGATTATTTTACTTACACCATACATTTTCAAAATACAGGTACAGCTCCTGCAATGAACATTCTTTTAACCGATAGTTTGGATAGTAATTTAGATGTAAGCACTTTCAAGGTTATTAATTACAGCCATCGCAATACTTGTACTGTTGAGGGCAACCAACTTTCTATTCGTTTTCCAAACATTCAATTAGTTGATAGTGTAACTAACTTTGATGCTTCGCAAGGTTTTGTTCAATACAAAATAAAACCAAAACAAAATTTATTTCAAGGAACAAAAATTTACAACACAGCATCTATTTATTTCGATTATAATGCTCCTGTAATTACAAATACTACGATAAATGAATTTGTAATTCCACAAGGTGTTGCAAACATTATTAGTGAAAGCAATATTCAAATTGCACCCAATCCTTTTACAACGCAAACAACTATTTTGTTTAGCAAAGAACAAATAAAAACTATTGTAAAAATAATGGATGTGTTAGGAAACGTAGTGATGACAGAACTTGTAACAGGCAAAACAGCCACCATTGATATGAATGGAAAAGCAAAAGGAATTTATTTTATAAAAATAGAAGACGAAAACAAAAACATTGTGAACAAGAAAATAATTGTTCAATAAAATAGCAGTATGAATTTGCAAGTAGAAAAAACACCTAATATGTTCCGAAAAAATATTAGGCTGAATTTAGAAGTGGATGTGGTGCTAAAAAAAGACCAACGAACAGGAAAACGAACTCGTGGAAAAGTGAGAGCAATATTGACAAGCGCTGAATTTCATTCTCGAGGAATTAAAGTAATGCTTGAAACACGCCAAATTGGGCGTGTTCAAGAAATTATTGGAGAACTAAATTCAGATTAATTAACGGGTTTATTAAAAAAATTGTTTGCAATTAGTTCTTGCAACAACATTCGTTTTTCTTGATACATGGAAGTAACCCAAGCATCTTTTGTTCCTAAACGAATACACTCTTGACGAAATTTTTCTGCTTCTTTTAATGTTTTAAAATCACGCATTGTAAAACGTGTAATTCCATCAGGATAAGCAACTGATACTGCTGGTGGTGGTTCCAAACTACTTAAATTTTTGTGTTTGAAATTTTGTGGTTTACGATATGCACCTATTTGAACTCTAAAAGTTAAACCATCCACACAAATTCCTCCAGCTTGTGCAATCAATTTATTATAGTCTTCTTTGTTGTTCAAATCCTTTCCAACAAAATATGCAAAATCGGTTGATGCGCTTGGGTCGCAAGGATTTGCTGTTGTTTCAGTAGTTTTTATTTCTTCCTTTTTTACTTCTTCTACTTTGGCAACCGTTTTTGTTTCTTCTATTTTTGGTGTTTCTTTTACAATTTCTTT
>JAYTXX010000040.1:0-10314 GCA_043742725.1 Bacteroidota bacterium
GAAATTTTTTTTTATTCCTTCGGATGAATAATTTTTTAAATCAGGAATAATTAAAATTGTGCTTATTACAAAACATAGTCCCATTGCGCCATACAAAGAATTTATGTAAGCATTGATGTTTACTTGGTTAAAACCTTTTAGGAGCAATAACAAAAGAATAAAGTTTATTACTGTTTGTAGCAACGAAATAAAATTGTTGCTCATAATTTTTTCTTTGCCCAAAAGAATAGTGAGATTGGTTGCTAAAAAAGAATTTAGTAATGATAGCAAAACGACAGGAACAACAAACGATTCAGGAATTATAGAAATAGTTTTGAATACAAAATAAGAAACAATACAAACAATAACTGACCACAAATTGCTTATTAAAAAAAGTGAAAAAATATTGTGTCTTGGAACAAAATAAACCAATGAGGAGCCGCCAATCATATTGCAAAAAAGTAAAATCATTGCAATGGTTGTAATAATTAAACTTGCTTCGCCTTTGCCTGACGCACCAATATAGCGGGACAATACAACTACTATTGCTAAATTTAAAACAGCAATTATTATTTTAATTAAAAAAGTAGAAGCAATATTTTTTAACATCAATTTTTGTGTTTGCGAATTACTTTTACTTCAAAATTATTTTCCCAATAAAAGCGAGTAAATGAATTTGGAATATAGCGCCAAATTTTACTCAAAAATTTTGATGTGAAAATAATAAATGGATTTGATGAATAAATGGGTTTATGTCCTGTTCGTACTTGGTTCAAATATATTAAACCATAAATAAATTCTGAAAAAGGTTTGAAATGTTCTTTTTCTTTGAATATTAAACAATTTCCTTTTTTGCTTACAATCCATTTATGGAATGGTTCGTTCAGAAAAAATTCATCGAATGAACCTGGTGTTTCGATATAACCCCGTTTACCTACTCGCATTAATTCTTTGCAAAATTTTTCAGGATTATCAACATGTTCGGCAATATGTGAGGCAATTACAAAATCAAATTCTTTGTTTTCAAAAGGCATATTTAGTGCATCTGCAATTACCATTTTTTTATCCGATGGAACAAATGCTTTTTTTCCCGAACGATGTTCTGTTTCATTCAGCTCATTATCAATCAGCACATTTGCTCTGCGATTTGGACGATGTCCGCTACCAACATCTAACACATTCCATTCGGGCAATATAGTTGCTTTTTGTCCCGACAAACCAACTGTGAAGCGAGTAATAATGGATTTGTAAATAGAATAAAATTGTTTCCCAATTTCATCATAATTAAATTTCTTTGAAATATAATTGTTTAATTTTTGTGCATCATACGTTTTAAAAGTAGCAATCATTTTTATAATTGCATCTTCTAGTTGTTGTTGATTTCCTTTCTCAATCAGTATTCCATAATCGTCAGTAATAAATTCTTCTGGTCCACCTGAAATAGTTGCTATTACTGGTTTTCCATTTGCCAATGCTTCGGTAGCTACAACAGAAAATGTTTCGAAATTGCTGTTGATTACCACGAAATCTATTTCTTTCATAAATTCATAAACATATTTATTGTCTTTTCTTCCGTGAAAAAAAACAAACGTATTGTTTACATGTAAAGCATCTGCAAGTTGTTTAAGCAGTGCAGTATCTGGCCCGTCTCCAATAATATGGTATTCAATATTTTGATTTTCTTTTGAAATAGTTGCAATTGCTTTTATAATTCCGCTAATGTTTTTTTGAGCATCTAACAAATCGGCAACAGTCAAAATTTTTGTTTTAAAATTATTTGCAGGAGCTGGAGGAGCAATAGATTCAACAACATTAGGAATAATAAAATAGTTGTTGTTTAAACCTATTTCTAACATTTTTTCTTTTAAGTTTTTAGAAACGGCTGTAACTGCTTTCGCATTTTTTATCATTTTTCGTAAAAACCATTTTCTAATAAGGCTATTTTCTTTGTACTTGCCAGTTACATATCCTGTCCAATGTTCAGTAACGATATATGGAATTTGTTTTAGCCTATTAATAATAAGGGCAACTAATCCCGGTCTGTTTAAAATATTTACATGAATCAAATCAATAACACCTAAATTGTTTTGTGCCTTTTTTATCCCAATTCTATTCGCTTTTATGTATCGGTAAGTATTAATAAATGATTTTAAAATGGATAGATTTCGTTTATAATAAATGGTTATTTCTTGAAAACCATTACTATCATTGATAATGGTTTCATAGGTATTCTCAAGATTTTCGTCAGCACAAACATATATAACATTTACATTACAATAATTGCTAACAGATTTTGCATGCTTTTCTACAAAAACACCAAGTTGAGGATCAAATTTATTTGGATACCATTCGGTTAATAATAAAATATTAAATCGGATAGGCTTTGAAGTGTCGTTACTCATTAGTACTATCTCAATTTTTTTGTTTTTAATCGAATAGAATTTCCAATAACAACTACATCAGATAGTGCCATTGTTAGTGCACCAAATATGGGACTTAATAATCCCATTGCGGCAACTGGAATTGCAATAACATTATAAAAAAATGCCCAAAATAAATTTTGTTTAATGGTAATCAATGTGTGTTTGCTAATAAGTTGTGCTTCGGTAAGAATAGATAAATCATTGCTTTTTAATAACACAATTTGTGCCGATTGAATAGCAACTTGTGTGGCATTACTCATAGAAATACCAACTGTTGCTTTTGCCAATGCTGGAGCATCATTCACACCATCGCCAACCATTGCTGTTGGTGTTTCTTTTACTAGTTTATCAATCAATTCAAGTTTTTGTGAAGGCAACTGTTCGCTATATATTTTTTCAATTGATAATTCTTTTCCAAGCGTTTCACATTTCTTTTTAGTATCACCACTCAACAAAATGCTTGTCATTCCTCGTTTTTGCAAGTCATCAATAAGTTTTTTTGCATTTGTTTTTATTTCATCATCCATATCAACAGTTGCAATAAGCACATTGTTTTTTAATACGTAAACGGTGTGCATATCATTCAAAGTATGTTGCGATGCAATTTTATATGAACCTATTTGATACATATTATTTTCTGTATCAGTAGCCGAAACACCTAAACCTTTTTCTTCTTTTATATTGATTAATTTTTTTGTTGCGTTTATTTCCTTTAGCTCCGAAACAATTGATTTTGCAATAGGATGGGAGGAATGTTGTTCCAATTGAACTAAAATTTCTTTCACTTCAATTTCACTTGTGTTTTCAAAAAATGATATGTTTTTTATTTTAAAATTACCTGTTGTAAGTGTTCCTGTTTTATCAAAAACAATGTTTTTTATTTTTGCAAACTCTTCCAATGTGTTTCCACCTTTAATGAGTATTCCTTTTTTAGCGGCTCTGCCAATGCCTACCATTACTGCTGTTGGAGTAGCCAAGCCCATTGCACAAGGGCAAGAAATTACAAGTACTGCAATGCTTCGCATAATGGATTCTTGCATGGCATCTACAGAATTAAAATCAACAAAAAAGTAATTGATAACGAATGTAAGTACTGAAATACCAAGTACTACGGGAACAAATATGGCGGCAATTTTATCTCCTAACTTTTGAATGTTGGGTTTATTTTGTTGCGCTTTTTTTACCAATTCAATAATTTTTGCAAGTATAGTTTCATTACCTATACTTTCGGCACGCATACGCAAATTGCCACTTACTACTATTGTTCCGCCAATTACTTTATGCGAAATTATTTTTTCTACAGGAATACTTTCGCCTGTAATCATCGATTCATCAATGCTTGCATCACCCGAAATAATTTCTCCATCTACTGCAATTTTATCGCCTGTATTTACTTGCAAAATAGCACCAACGGTAATGTCTTTATAATCAATTTCCGAAACAGTTTCTTTACCAAATTGCAAACTCACTATTTTTGCTTTTGTAACTTGTATGGCATTAAGCTCCCGTAGTGCAGTAGTAGTTTGCTTTACAGAGCGATGTTCAAAAACATTGCCTAACAAAACAAGTGTGATGATGCTTGCTGTGGTTTCAAAAAACAAATAATTATGTACAGTATGACTATTTTGATACAGCCAAATTCCAATAAGACTATAAACAAAAGCCGAAGCAGAACCTATAAAAATTAATACATCCATATTGGGAACACCTGTTTTTAAAGAGCCCCAAGCACTTTTGCCAAATTGCATAACACCAACAACAAACACTGGCAAACAAATAAGCAATTGTAGATAAGGTTGATTTAAAATAAAATTGTGGGGAAGTAGCATGTGCTCAAAAAACAAAACAATAGTAAATGGAAGTGTAAAATAAAATCGTTTTTCAATAGGAGATAATTTTCCTTCTTGCTCCTCGCGGTATTTGCTATCCACCACTTTATAGCCAATATTATTGATGCTATCAATGATGGATTGTAATTTACTTTTATCGTGTAATAAAAAAGTAGCTTCGCCACTTGCATAATCTACATACACGTTTTCCATTCCATTTTTTTGGAGTGTTTTTGTAATTCCCAAAGCGCAGGAAGTACAATCCATTCCTTCAACATGAAGTGTAATATTTGTTTTGTTGTCGCTCATTTTTATTTACCACAAAGTTATAAAAATATAAAGGAGCAATAAAGATGTTTTTTGTGAACTATTTTGAAAATAAGCAAGATGCTTTCACATTGTTGCCACAGTTGATGACACCTGCGGCTGCGGGTTTTATTGTAAACTACCTAACACCCCTAACAGGGCTCCAAGCCCTGTTAGGGGTATGTAGTGAAAATAAGTTCTCGATACATTTTTCTGAAAAAGAAAAACATTCGAACTGACGAACGCACATTCGTGTTCATTCGTGTCAACATTTTATTTTATGTAGTTACGATTTTTTCCCCTTACCACATTTAAAACAGAATTATAAATTTTTGTTAAATAGTACATTCAAATTTGATTTGCATCAAAAAAATTATACTTTTGGGAGGAAATAAAATTTCTGTGAATGAAAAATTTTTTTAAAGTTTCTTTTTTTGCGCTTTTATTCGTTGTTACGAGTAGTGCAAGTGCTTCTACAAAAGGAACAAATCATGGTAATAATCCTCCAGAGAATAACAACGATTCTACTTCCACAAATATAAAAAGCAACATAGTTATTTTTAAAATGATTTCTACACCTGCTGTTCCACAAGAAAATTCAAATGGAAGTTTGAAAAAAGCAGGTAAAGTTGCTCGCACATCTTATTCTCACACAACAATAGAAAAAATTCTTTATACCAAAAAAGGAATTTGATTTTCTCAAATTTTTAATTCTCAATCTTTAATTTTTAATTTCAATGAACCATTGGTTAGTAAAATCAGAACAATTTAAGTACAGTTGGCAACAATTTGAAAAAGATGGAAAAGCAGTGTGGGATGGTGTTCGCAATTATGCCGCACGAAATAATTTGCGTGCAATGAAAAAAGGCGATTTAGTATTTTTTTATCATAGCAACGAAGGATTAGAAATTGTGGGTATTGCAAAAGTTGTGAAAGAACATTACCAAGACCCAACTACAGATGATACTGCTTGGAGTGTGGTAGAAATAGCACCATTCAAAAAGCTAAAACATACGGTAACATTATCGGAAATAAAAGCCGATAAAAAATTGGCAACTATGCAATTGATAAAACTATCGCGCTTGTCGGTTTCGGCTTTAAAAGTGGAAGAATTTGATAGAATAATTGAACTTTCGCAAACGAAATAATTTTGTGTTCAGCATCCCGCTGTTGTTCCTTATTATTTTTTCACTATTTGAATTAATTTTAACATTATAAATTACTACATTTACGCGCCTCTAAAAAAGGCGTTTTGTTTTATTAAAAATATTAATCTATGTGTATTTCTAAATCAGTAGCAAAATCAGTAGTATTACTTGCTTTTGTTTTTATTTCAGCAATGGCGTTTTCGCAATCAAGCATGGGAACCGTTCGTGGTTTTGTTTATCTAAAAGATTCGGGAGAACCTGTTTTGTTCACCAATGTAATTGTAAAAGGAACAACAATGGGAATTGCTACCGATGTAAATGGTTATTATTCCATTTCAAAAATTCCTCCAGGAACTTATACTATTATGATTGCTTCATCGCTTGGATATGATACCTTGCAAGAAACATTTAGCGTGAAAGCTGGAGAAATTGTATCAAAAAAATTATATTTAGTAAAGTCAAATGTAAAGCTAAAAGAAATTGAAGTTTCTGCAGCACAAGAAGCAAAAGAAACAGAAACACAAGTTTCTGTTAATAGAATAGATCCTATTGCCATTAAAAAATTACCAACCGTTGGTGGTGAGCCCGATTTAGCACAATATTTACAAGTATTACCAGGTGTAATTTTCACAGGCGACCAAGGTGGACAGCTTTATATTCGTGGAGGTTCGCCCATTCAAAACAAAGTATTATTAGATGGAATGATTGTTTACAATCCATTTCACTCCATAGGTTTATTTTCGGTTTTTGATGCTGATATTATTCGTAATGCTGATGTATATAGTGGTGGTTTTGGTGCCGAATATGGTGGACGTATTTCTTCTATTATGGATATTTCAACACGCGATGGAAACAAAAAACGAATTGCAGGAAAAATTGCTGCAAGTCCATTTGGCGCAAAAATATTGGTTGAAGGACCATTGAAAAAATACAAAGAAGGAAGCAGTTCTACTATATCGTATTTAATTTCTGCAAAAACTTCGTACTTACCAACTACTTCTAAAACGCTTTACTCGTATGTTGATAAAAATGGTTTGCCTTTTAGCTTTAACGATTACTACGGAAAAGTTTCTTTTAATTCCAATAACGGAAGTAAGTTGAATCTATTTGGTTTCAACTTTAATGACAAAGTAAATTACCAATCTATTCAAAATATGAATTGGGATTCGTATGGTGGCGGTGGAAATTTCTTGTTGGTTCCTCAAAATTCGCCAATTCTTGTGAATGGAAATTTTGCGTATTCGCAATATAAAGTTGTTCTAAAACCAGAAGGACAATCGGAAAAAATGAGCAAAATAAAAGGATTCAATATGGGAATTGGTTTTACTTATTTTATGGCTAAAAACGAATTGAATTATGGAATAGATGTAAATGGTTTTAGCACCGATTTTGATTTTTATAATTCAGTAAATCGTCATCTTGTTCAGCAAGAAAACACTACCGAAATTGGAGGTTATGCTAAATACAAATGGATTTCAAAAAATAAAAAATTATTATTAGAACCAAGTTTCCGCCTTCAATATTATGCATCGTTGGCAAACACTTCGCCAGAGCCACGTTTGAGTATTAAATGGAATATCACAAAGAAAATTCGTTTCAAAGGTGCAACAGGTATGTACTCGCAAAACCTTATTGCTACCAATACTGATAGAGATGTTGTGAATTTGTTTTATGGTTTTCTTTCGGGTCCAGATAATTTACCAGAAAACTATACCGATAGAAATGGAACAAAACACGATGTTACAGCCAAACTTCAAAAAGCAAATCATTACGTTGCAGGTTTTGAGTTTGATTTAACGCATCATTTGGATTTGAATGTTGAAGCTTATTTAAAAGATTTCAAACAATTGACAAGTCTTAATTCTAAAAAAATATTTGATTCTGACCCTGATTATGTAATAGAAACAGGAGTTGCAAAAGGAATTGATGTTGTGTTGAAATATGATTACAAACGCTTTTATTTTTGGGTTGTTTATTCTTTAGGTCAAGTAACACATTACGATGGCACAAATTTGAATAGCAAAGGAGAAGCAACAGAATACCGTCCTCACTACGATAGAAGACATAATTTCAACATTGTAGCATCCTACACATTTGGTAAAAATTTGAATTGGGAATTTAATGCACGTTGGAATTTGGGTTCTGGTTTTCCTTTCAAACCAACTGGAGGTTTTTATGAAGATTTGAATTTCCAACAAGGAATTAATACCAATTACACAAGTACAAATGGCGATTTGAATTATTTTTATGACGAAAGCCAAGTGAAAGAATTGCCTTGGTATCATCGTTTGGATATAACTATCAAACGTACTTTTCAATTATTTGAAAACACAAAATTGGAAATTGCTGCTGGTGCAACCAATGTATATAACCGCCAAAATGTATTTTATTTTGATAGAGTTGAATACAAACGAGTTGATCAATTACCAATACTACCAACATTAAGTGTTATTATGACATTTTAATGATTCACTAATTCATCGATAAACAAAGGAACTCCAAGCAATTGGAGTTTTTTTATTTTCAAGCAAAATTTTTTAATTACTTTTTGCAATAAATATTTTCATCAGCAGGAAATATTTGTAATTTTGTCCGACCTGCAAATTTCCTCTGGTCAGGGATTAAACCAAACACAATGTCATCAACTACTAAATACATTTTTGTTACCGGAGGAGTAACTTCATCATTAGGAAAAGGAATATTAGCTGCATCGTTAGCTAAATTATTGCAAGCAAGAGGTTACACGGTTACCATTCAAAAATTAGATCCATATATTAATGTTGACCCTGGAACACTTAATCCTTATGAACATGGCGAATGTTTTGTAACTGACGATGGTGCCGAAACAGATTTGGATTTGGGACATTACGAACGATTTTTAAATGTTCCAACTTCTCAAGCAAACAATGTTACAACAGGCAGAATTTATCAATCAGTAATTGAAAAAGAAAGACGTGGTGATTATTTAGGAAAAACAGTTCAGGTAATTCCTCATATTACTGATGAAATAAAAAACCGAGTAAAATTACTTGGCAAAACAGGAAATTATCAATTTGTAATTACCGAAATAGGCGGCACTGTTGGCGATATAGAATCATTACCTTATGTAGAAGCTGTTCGCCAATTGAAATGGGAATTGGGCAAAGATGCAATGGTAATACATCTTACATTAATTCCGTATTTATCTACAACAGGCGAATTAAAAACAAAACCAACACAACATTCTGTTAAATTGCTTTTAGAATATGGAGTTCAGCCAGATGTGTTAGTTTGCAGAACCGAACATGCACTTAATAAAGAAATAAGAAATAAAATAGCATTATTCTGTAATGTAGCACCAGATGCAGTTATAGAAGCACGCGATGCAAGCACCATATACGAAGTTCCATTATTAATGGAAGAAGAACAATTGGATGTGGTAGTACTAAACCATTTAGGATTACCCGTTTCCGAAAATTTAGATTTAGTAAAATGGAAAGAATTTTTACAAAAATTCAAACATCCAAAACATGAAGTACGCATTGGATTAGTAGGAAAATATGTAGAATTGAAAGATTCTTACAAATCTATTTCAGAATCATTCATACATGCTGGAGCAGCAAACGATTGTAAAGTAAACATAGAATGGATACATTCCGAAAGTGTTACTGATGAAAATGTAACTACCAAATTGGGTGGTTTAGCTGGAATATTGGTTGCGCCAGGATTTGGACAAAGAGGCATTGAAGGAAAAATTACAGCAATAAAATATGCACGCGAAAATAATGTTCCTTTTTTAGGAGTTTGTTTAGGAATGCAATGTGCAGTTATAGAATTTGCAAGAAATGTACTCAACTTTAAAGATGCAAATTCTACAGAAATGAACCCAGGAACAACAAACCCTGTGATAGATTTATTAGAAGCCCAAAAGAAAGTTACCAAAAAAGGTGGAACAATGCGACTGGGCTCATATCCTTGTGGAATAGTTGAAAACACAAAGGCTTCGGAGATATACAAGAGTAAAGAAATTAACGAACGTCATCGTCATCGTTATGAATTTAATAACGAATATTTACCCGATTTTGAAAAAGCAGGAATGATTGCATCAGGAATAAACCCAGATGGTGGCTTGGTTGAAATTATTGAAATAAAAAATCATCCTTGGTTTGTAGGTGTGCAGTTTCATCCCGAATACAAAAGCACTGTAGCCAATCCACATCCTTTATTTGTACACTTTGTGAAAGCAGCTGTTGAAGTAAAAAAATTAGTTCACTAATTATTGTTCGTCATTCCTCACCCCTTTATCCCCTCTCCAAAGGAGAGGGGGCTATGTTTAAAAAATGTTTCGTCAGTTCGAGTAGCGACCGTAGGGAGCGTATCGAGAACCATTTATAATTTATCACATCGTCATTACGAGCAAAGCGAAGTAATCTCTACACAAAGTATTTCCTATGGATTGCTTCACTCGTGCCTCGTTCGCAATGACCAACGCACAAACCAAAAAATAAATTTGCTTTTTATTTTTTTCGGTTGTACACTTGTAACACTCTTATGAATAGCAAACTCACATACAAAACCATACAAGCCTCTGAAACCTGCGTGGTTGTACACACACACACACACACACACACACACACACACACACGTTGC
>JAYTXX010000041.1:0-12499 GCA_043742725.1 Bacteroidota bacterium
CTCCGGTAAATGAAACAAGGGGGATTTGAGGATGAGCAGAAATCGCAGCTCCTACTTTATGACCATAGCCATGCACAATATTTAAAACCCCTTTTGGCAAACCTGCTTCCATACACAATTCCGAAAGAAGATAAGCTGTCATTGGAGTAATCTCCGAAGGTTTAGCTACCACACAATTTCCGGAAGCAAGAGCAGGAGCAATTTTCCAGGTAAATAAATACAAAGGTAAATTCCAGGGAGAAATACAACCCGCTACTCCAACCGGATTTCGCACTGTATAATTTATAGCAGAATCTTCCATTGCATGACTTTCGGAAGCATAGTGCAAAATAGCTGTTGCATAAAAATGGAAATTACTTGCTGCACGAGGAATATCAACTGTTTTTGCTAATGAAATTGGTTTTCCATTATCAACAGATTCTGCAACGGCTAATCGTTCTAAATTTTTTTCAATTAAATCAGAAATTTTCAAAAGCACACGAGAGCGTTCATCTTTTGTTGTGTTTGACCAAGAAGGAAAAGCCTTAAACGCAGCCTGTGTGGCTAATTCCACATCACGTTCATCAGAATCGGGAATGAGTGAATATACTTTTCCAATTGCTGGATTGTAATTATCAATGTATTGTTTTGCAATTGGCTCTACCAATTCTCCGTTAATATAATTTTTTATTTTTTGCATATTTTACAGCTAATACAATGTATTCAAAAATGTTAATGATTGTTGCTCAAAATTACAGAAAATAAAATAAAAAAGAGGCTCCTTCCGAAGCCTCTTAACCATCGCTATTTTGCACGAAAAATTTTGGGTGGGAATAAAATTTATTCTGAACAATGGTTTTTATTTTGTCAACTTGTCTAACGATTCTTTAGCTCTTGGATTTTCTGGTTTTATTTTCAATGCTTGTTTATAGCACTTAATTGCTTCGTCTTTTTTGTTTTGAGTTAGATAAATATCGCCTAAGTCGTTCCAAGCAACTACAATATTTGGGAATGTTTTAGTGTAGAATTTATATAGCGCTAATGCCTTTTCTGTTTTCTTTTCCTGTATAAGTGTTCGTCCAATATCCAATAAAACCATATCGTCATCCACCTTTATATTTTCTTTAGCAAGTGCACTTGATAAGTCCGTTGTCGTTGGCTTTTCAAGCATATCATAAATCTGTTTGGAAAGTTCATTCTCAAATTTTGGTTGCATTGTCATTGCGTCTTGCTCAATTTTTCCTTGAAAATAAAGTTGAGTTACATTTGGCAAAATCATACTTGTATTGATTGAACTTTCGTTTGTTACCATATAAAAAATAAGTCCTTCTTCAGGTAAACGAACAATTCGTGCGTAATAAATTCCATTACTTCCGCCATTGTCAATCACTTTAGTATTTCTTCTGCTTTTTGAAATATTACATCCGTAGCCAAAAGAATAATGCCCATCCATTCCCTCTTCCACAATATGCGGATCAAACATTTTTTGAATGTTTGATTCACTAAGAATGGTATGATTTGTAAAACTGTTTAGCCACAAAAACATTTCGTTCAATGAAACTTCTAATCCTCCATTGGCTTTTAAGTTCCAATAAGGTCCACCACCTGCTTTTTCAAAATGTTGTTGGTGTGTTCCCCAAATTTTTCCGTTTTGATAGCCGATGGCAATAGTGTCGTTTGATGCAATTGGATAATGGTAGCCAATGCTTTTTATACCTAAAGGTTGAAATAGATTTAATTTTAAAAACTGCTCGTAGTCAAGTCCAGAAACTTGCTCAATGATTATCCCTAAAATACTAAATCCAACATTAGTGTAAACTGCTTTCTCCCCTGGTTTAAACGCCAATGGTTCTGCAAAAGCCCGTTTCAAAAATTCCTCTGTATTTATTTTTTCGTAATCGCCACCGTCTTGTTTTAGAAATTCGTGAAAGCCCGATGAATGTGTGAGTAGTTGATGAATGGTAATGTTTGCTTTGTCAGCAGGAATAGTTGGAAAATATTTTTTCAGTTGGTCGTCAAGTGATAATTTATTTTGCTCTACTAATTTCATTATTGCAGTAGCTGTAAATGCTTTGGTAATACTGCCAATAGATGCCAATGTGCTTGGAGTAAACGGAATTTTTTTGTCCTTGTCTGCCCAGCCGTAACCTTTACTAAATATTTTCTTTCCATCTTTTACGATAAGAAGTCCGCCAGAGAAATTCTTCTCTTTAGTAATTTTTGTAAGGTAGTTGTCAATTAGTTTACAAGTATCGTTGCTAAATTCTGCATTGCTTGTTGTATGATTTGTTTTCTTGTTGTTTGAGCAAGCGGTTGTCAAACTAATTAAGATGGAGAGAAAAAGTATTTTTTTCATAGTTTATTTTATAAATCACTTTCAAAGTATACGTTTGGAAAAGTCTACAAAGAGTATTTGATATATGCTTATTTTAGAGTTCAAATATAATTTGATATTTTTTTTACAGCTGTTAAAGAGTTGTTAATGCGTGTTAAATTATGTTAAGGCATTTTTGAGGGGAATGAAAAACTATAATTTTGTTTGACCAATGAATAAAAACAACATTACTATCATTAGCATCATTGCAAGCCTTGCGCTTATTGGCTTAATTTTTATTCAAGTTTATTGGGTAAAAAATGCTATAAAATTGGGCGAAGAGCGCTTTGAACAAAGCGTAAATGAAGCACTAAACAATGTTGTTTATCACGTTGAAAAAAAATTAACCGCATCAAAAATTACACGAAAATTTAATTTCAGAAAACAAGGTATTCGTACTTTTTTACCACCCGATTCTTTAAGAAATGTTTTTGTTTTAGATTCCTTAAGCGACAAGAAAAAATATGCATTGGAAAAAAACAAAGTGAATGTTAAAATTTTAGAAGATTACTCATCTGACATTAACGGAAAAATTACAAAAAAAAGCAGACAAAAAAATTATTCTGCCGATAGCGCAACGCCCGAAATAAATACAAGAATTGAAGCTGATGTCCCTTTGTATATGAAAGAAATTGATTCGAGCGAACTTCGTGAACGCTGGTTTTCTCACCAAAATGCAATGGTAAATGATATTTTTGATGAGCTGGTGAGTGTCAATATTTATAATGATTACAGCAGTCATATTGATACTCTTCTGTTGGATTCTGCTTTACATGTTGAACTATTAGAAAAGGGAATTTCGGCTGATTATAAATTTGGAATTGTTCTTTCAAAAAACCTACCTATTGATTCGAGCAAACTTTCTAATAAAGAAAAAAAATTATACCAATCGCCTTATAAGGTAAATCTGTTGCCAGATAATGTTTTTATAAAACCGCAATATCTTTCCGTGTTTTTTCCGCATCAACAAAAATATTTACTCAGCTCTATGTGGGTTTTGTTGCTCACTTCTGTTTTGTTTTTATTAGCACTTATCTTTTCTTTTTACTATGCTATTTCAACTCTTTTGAAACAAAAAAAATTATCGGAAATTAAAAATGATTTTATTAGCAATATGACGCATGAGTTTAAAACACCAATATCTACAATATCTTTAGCGTGTGAGGTGTTGAGTGATAATTCCATTGAAAAATCGCCTGAACGCACAAAAAATTATGTGAAAATGATTGGTGATGAAAATAAACGATTGAGTTTATTGGTTGAAAATATTTTACAAACTGCCATTTTAGATAAAGGAAAATTCAATTTAAAAATTCAACAAGTTGATATTCATAATTTGATTAACGAAACGATAAACAACATAAAACTACAAGTTGAAAATAAAGAAGGAGAAATAAAAACGGAATTAAATGCAAAAGTTTCTATTATCAACGCTGACAGGGTTCACATCACCAACATTGTTTTTAATTTAATTGATAATGCATTAAAATATTCAAAAGAAAAACCGTTCATTAAAATTACTACCAAAAGTGATAATGAAGGAATTTTTATTTCTGTTCAAGACAATGGAATTGGAATAAGTAAAGAAAATCAAAAACGAATTTTTGATACGATGTATCGTGTTTCAACAGGAAATGTGCACGATGTAAAAGGTTTTGGACTTGGCTTGAGTTATGTGAAAGCCATAGTGGAAAAACATAATGGCTCTATAAAAGTTGAAAGTGAATTGAATAAAGGAAGCACATTTACATTTTATTTACCAAATAATCCCAGCATTTAAAAAACATACAACAATGGAAAAAACAAAAGTTTTATTAGTAGAAGATGATACCAATTTGGGAAATCTTTTGAAAGAATATCTTGAAGCAAAAGGATATACTACCACATTGGCTACCGATGGCAAACAAGGTTACGATGCGTTTTCAAAAGGAAAATTTAATATCTGCATTTTAGATGTGATGATGCCTGTAAAAGATGGAATTACATTAGCAAAAGAAATTAGAGCTATTGATGCAAATGTTCCTGTTGTATTTCTAACAGCCAAATCCATGAAAGAAGATGCAATTGAAGGATTTAAAGTTGGTGCAGATGATTATATCACAAAACCATTCAGCATGGAAGAATTGCAACTTCGATTGAAAGCTATTTTAAGAAGAACCGAAAATAATATTGCAAAACATACCGAACAAACAGAGTATAAAATTGGCAAATATAAATTTGATTATAAACATCAAATTTTATCAATTAACGGAATACAAAATAAACTTACAACAAAAGAAGCCGATTTGTTACAGCTATTGTGCATAAGTGCAAACGAAGTGCTTGATAGAAATTTTGCATTGAAAACAATTTGGCATGATGATAATTATTTTAATGGAAGAAGTATGGATGTTTATATTGCAAAATTGCGTAAATATTTAAAAGAAGATGCTTCGGTAGAATTACTAAATGTTCACGGTAAAGGATTTAAACTTTTGACAAAAAAGTAAAATTTTATTTTGCAGGAATAATAATTTTTGTTGAATCTGATTTTACTGAATCTACTTTTGTTGAATCTGATTTTTCCATCGCATCTTTTACTTTCGCCTTTATGTGTTTTGTGTACTTCGCATTGTATTGAAACGATTTTTTAGTTTTATCATACCCAATTAGCGCAACAGGAAAATCCATATAATAATCATCAACATTTTCTTTTTCCTTAAGCATATCCACTTCAAAATCAAAAGTGAATTTAACACTTCCTACTTTTACATTTTGTGGCAACATAGTGGAAATACCAACAGAACGCTTTACATAACCTGGTTTTACTATATCAATTGTGTAATATGAATTGCCAAGCAAATTAAACAAAAAGTGATGCTCGCGTTCTTCAACACTTGTAACTTCCTCCCACTCCAATTCATCATTTTCCTTATATAAAGTTACCTGAACTCCATCAAGCGGAGTTTTGTTTTCGACAGCCATACCTAAAATGCGCAAACAAACAATTGTATCATTTGCTTTATTTATCTTTATTTGTGCATCCGCAGATAAACACATAACAAGGAAAAAGAAAACAACAAGACTATATTTAAAAGCTAATTTTTTCATTTTTATTTAATAACGCTAAAACAATATTAATACTATTTTTATGAATTTCAAATTATAATTATTTAGCCAATGAACAATGCAACTAATTTAATAACATGAAACTTACTTTTGTTCCACAAACAATTTATTTCAAACGTCCATTTAAAATTGCTCACGGAGTTAGAACATCAACCGATATTGTTTTAACACAACTTGAACATGAAGGTATAATTGGGTTTGGCGAAGCAAGCCTCCCTCCTTATTTAAGCGAAAATCAAGAAACTGTTTCTGCATTTTTAAATCGTGCTTCCATTTTTTTAGAAACACAATCAAATCCGTTTGATATCGAAAACATATTAAAAGAAATAGATTGTATTGCGCCAAACAATACTGCAGCAAAAGCTTCCATTGATATTGCATTACACGATTTAGTTGGAAAGTTGAAAAACAAACCTTGTTGGCAATTATTTAATTGTGATAAAAATAATACTCCAAATTCTTCTTATACATTAGGTTTAGATGAGCCAGAAATTATTAAACAAAAAATAATTGAAGGAGATGAATTTAAAATTTTGAAAGTAAAACTAAATGGCGAAAAGGATAAACAAATTATTGAAACCATTAGAAGTGTTACCAACAAACCTATTGCAATTGATGTAAATCAAGGATGGAAAAACAAATATGTAGCACTTGAAATGATTGAATGGCTATCAAATAAAAATGTATTATTTATTGAACAACCATTGCCAAAAGAAAATTTAGATGATGCACATTGGTTGTACGAAAAAAGTCCATTGCCAATTTTTGCAGATGAAGCAATTCAGCGTTTGGTTGATATTGAAAAAATAAAAAATTGCTATCATGGAATAAATATCAAACTCATGAAATGTACAGGCATGAATGAAGCATACAAAATGATTCAACATGCACGAACATTAAACTTTAAAATATTAATTGGATGCATGACCGAAACCTCTTGTGCAATTTCTGCTGCTGCACAACTTTCTCCATTAGTAGATTATGCCGACTTAGATGGACCGCTATTAATCAAAAATAATTTTTTTGATGGAATACAATTTATAAATGGAAAAGTTACACTACTTGATTCTATTGGTATTGGCGTTACTCAGAAAAATTAAAATTTTATTTTTAAAATAGGAAGGAAAATAAAGGGCAAAAAAAAAGGCTCTTGCGAGCCTCTTTCTTACTTTTTCTTTTTAGCTGCTTTTTTAGCTGCTTTTTTTGGAGCTGATTTTTTAGCTGCCTTCTTAGCAGCTTTTTTTGGAGCTGCTTTTTTTGTTGCTTTTTTTGCCATGGTTTTTTTGTTTATTAAATTATTTGATACGAAGTAAGAAAAATAATCAACACGAAAAAAAAAAACATACCTTATTTTATTAACACTTTTTTGTTGATAACGGTTAGCATTGATTTTTTATACTTCTTAATTTTAAAAACATCAACTACAAAAACAAAATAATTTTATTTATCAATTTTATGTTGTGCGCTGTAACTACTAATTTTACTAATGACACAGAGGTACTGTATTTTTGTTTTTGTTTTCGATGATATGAATTTCGTTTTTGTTTTTATAAAAATTCATTTCTAATTTTTAATTTTTACAAATAAAAAAAATGAATTTATTTTTTCTTGATTTGTTTTATTCTTGTGAATTGATGTAAAAAACATAAAAACAATTTTATGCATCACACATTTTTATTTCACACGTTCGAGCAATGCCATATAAAAACCATCAGCATAATGTACTTCTGGTAAATATCTTTTTTCGCCAATGAAATTCCAACTTTCGCCAACTTCATTTAAAAACCATTTTACTTGCTCTTCTCCTTCACTTGGTAAAATACTACAAGTTGCATACACCATTTTTCCTCCAACTTTTGTCATTCCCGAAAAATTTAAAAGCACTTCTCGTTGAATTTTTTTTACACGTTCTATTTCTTCCATCGTTAGTTTCCATTTGCTATCTGGGTTTCTGCGAAGCACACCCAATCCAGAACATGGAACATCAAGCAATAATCTATCGGCAGAATCTTTTAATCGCTTTATAACTTTTGATGAATCAATTGTTCTGGTCTCCACAATTTTCACATCGGCACGAGTTGCACGTTTTTTTAATTCTAGTAATTTATTTTCTTTTACATCCAATGCAATAATGCGTCCTTTGTTTTTCATCAATGCGGCTAAATGCAATGTTTTTCCTCCTGCTCCAGCACAAGCATCAATTACACGCATACCAGGAAGTGCATTCAAATATTCTGAAACCATTTGCGATGATGCATCTTGTACTTCAAACAATCCTTTGTGAAATGCTTCGGTTCTAAAAACATTTCTTGGAAATTTTAATTGCACTGCATCGGGCGACCAAACAACAAGAGAAGAGTCTGTTATTTTTTCTTCTTCCAAAATTGTTTGTAATTCTTTGGGATTTGTTTTTAAAGAGTTGGCTCGCAAAACTGTTGTTGGTCGTTGGTTTAATGCACGAATAGTTTTATCCCAATTTTTGCCTAATTCTGTTTCTCCAAGTTTATCTAACCAATCGGGAACAGATTCTCTTATTTTTCTGATTTGAGAAAATTTCTCTAATTGTGAAATAATTTTTTTCTCATTCACATTTCTGAAGTATTCACTTTCGGGCAAATCGTATCCATCAAAAACAAGATAGGTTCCAAATATTGCCCATAAATTTTTATCAGTAAGTTTTCCTTCTACTCCAGCCGAAGCCATTAATAATCGCCAATTGCGAACAATATCATACGTTACATCCGAAACAAAACTGCGTTCGCGAACATCCCATTTTTTGTTTGCACGCATTACTTTTTCAATTGCTTTATCGGCAAATACTCCGTTTTCAAAAATATCTTTCAACGCATTAAATATTGCTTTTATATGAAAGCTGTGGTGTTTTAAATAAAATGTTTTTGTCATAGCGCAAAGGTAATGTTTATTAGATGATTTGCTGAATTACAAAAAATTGTACTTTCGTTTTATGATTGATACTACTATATATGTAGGCAATATTGCTATTCACGAACCTGTTACATTATTAACAGATTACATTAATGCATGTTTTGCTTTTTATTTTTTTTGGAAATTGCGCACAAGCACAAATAAAACAATCAACAACTGGGCTTATTTTTTTGGCATATTCGGTATTTCAACTTTTTTGGGAGGAAGCGCACACGGATTTTTTGCAATTCACGAAGGTATAAATTATAAAACAGTTTGGTTAGGAATGCAAATAGCGAGTGGATTGGCAGTGTACTTTGCACAACAAGCTACATTAACATCGGCTTTATCAAATTCTAAATTTTCTACCCAATGGAAATGGAGTTACAAAATTCAATTGATAATTTTTATTATCACTGTATTAATTATTCAAAATTTTATTATTACTGTTATTGATAATGCATTGGCTTTAATTCCAATTATGATTTTGCACTATATAAATAAAGAAGAGAAATTGGGCAACATTAAAATAGCAAATGGAATTGCGGTGTCTTTTTTAACTGCTATTATTCACACCACAAAATTTTCGTTACACGCATATTTTAATTTCAACGATATTGCTCACGTTTTTATTTTGGTGAGTTTGTTTTTAATGTATAGGGGAGTAAAAATGAAATCTATTTCTTAATAATTGCTTTTAACTCTTTTCCTATTCCTACAAGCGTTATATGATTGAGTGGAAATTCTAAAAACACATGCAATACACTTATTAAAAACAAAGCATAAAATCCTACTTTGTAACTAAAGGCATATAACACAACTGCTAAAATCCACAAGATTATAATTATTGTCAACCGTTTTTTTGAAACTTGATTCCATTTAATAACTGTGGTTTTCGAAAACCAATTCAAATAATGATAGGTATATGCAAATGCTATAAATCGCATTATAGCAATGGCTTTTGTATCATCAAATAATGTGGTGTCTGTCATTTTCATTTCTCCAAAACCAAAAGTATTGTAGAGTGAAACATTTAAAATTCTAAAAAAAGAATATGCCTTTTTTCCATATTCGCTTACTGCAATTCCAAAATCGTTGGGCATATACACAAAAAATGTTGCGGCACACAAAGCAAAAACAACAAGCGATACAATACCCGAAATGCTTCTTGATTTTAATGCTCCATATAAAATAAATGCTCCCGTAAAAATGAATACATGAATAATTGTTGGCAGCCAAATGGCAAAAATTAAAAATGGAAATTTAGGATATGTATTAAAATTAAAAATGAGAGAAATTATAAAAGCAAGAAAGACCAACAATAATTTTATCGCTAATTTTTCTACATATAATATAATGAGTGCATACACAAATCCCGAAAACAGAAAACTAGCTACAAAAAAATTGATTTTTGAATGGCTATTAAATAAACCAATAGTAATACAGATAACAAGAATCAGAAAAAGCCAACTATCTTTTTTTGATTTGATAAAATAATTTTTTTTATCCAACCATGATATTTCCGTTAGATAATGCAAAGGACCAAGAACAGCGTAGGCAAACAAAAATAATTCAAATGGAATAATGTATGCTGCCAATAAACTCAACAACATTAATCCAATGTTGAGATAATTAATTCCATCATTTGAAGTTAGCTTTGAAATAAAATTGGGAGAATTACTCATACAAACCAAAAATGTGTTTAACAACAAACAAATATATAAAAACAATTGTATGCTCTTGATATTTACAATTTCAATCACAGAATAAAACATTATTTTTAAGTTCTTTTTAAAAACAATTTTTGATGTTCAACAAAAAACGCAATGTATTAATAAACAAATCGGGAGTTTTGATGCTGCTCTGCTTTTTGCGTTTTATAAATTTATTTTCACAAAACAATTTTGACACACTTTCTCCGCCTACCAAAAATACTATTGTGATTGAGGAACAAAATCATTTCGGAAAAGTGCTCAAAATTTATCCAACATTTCCAAAAGTGGATAATGCTTTTTTAGGAGAAATAAATATTGGTTTGCAAACAACAGGAAAAAAAGAATGGAATCAATTGTATTGTTATCCAAAAATTGGTTTTGCTTTTGTATATGGTTATTTAGGAAACAACAAGGCGTTGGGACAAAACTTTTCAATCATTCCCAATTTAGCTTTTGAAACACATAATCAAAAACGATGGACACTTGAAACTCGCTTTGGTTTTGGATTAGCCTATTTTACTAAATACTATAACGCTATTGAAAATCAAACAAACAATTTAATTGGTTCGTCCATTACCGATATTACTTTTATTAGTTTAGATTTGAAATACAAACTCACAAAACATATAACTATAAATGCAGGAATAGCTGGATATCATTGCTCAAACGGACATTATCAATTACCCAATATTGGTGCAAATATTCCTTGTGTAAATTTTGGTTTAAGTTATTCTCCAAAAATAATTCCACCATTTTATAAACACGATAGCATTACAAAACCAAATAAAAAAGTGTTGTTAAATATTATGTTCGGTTACGGAAGACATGAATTTGGAAGCGCAACAAAACCTACTGGAGGACCTAAATATCCCGTGTTTCAGGGAGGATTATATATTTCAAAACGATTTAATAAAATCAATAATTTTCATGCTGGATTATTTTTTAGCTACTATACCGATTACTATGATTTTATTGTAAATCAAGAATTTTTTGAAACAAACCAAAAATTAAATGCTTGTGTAGCAACTGTTTTTCTTGGGCATGAATTTATAATCGGAAAGTTTGGATTGGCAACTCAATGCGGAGTAAATGTTTACACTCCTTTTTTGAGCAAACTATATAAAGTTCAAAAAAATAATGATTTGACATCGGTATATATTGCAAATAAAATTGGTATTCAATATTATTTTTTTGAACCTACTTTAAAACCAAGACACAATATATATTTAGGAATTTATTTAAAGGCAAACTTTGGTTCTGCCGATTATGCACAAACTGCAATAGGTTATACTTTTTAAACAATTTCTATTTCTTCAGTAAAAATATTTTTCCATTTGTACTTGTAACAAAAATAGAACTGCTATTTTTTATGTAAATAGCATACAAATGATTGTCTGTAATTTTTTTTGCAGTATTCCAATTTGCTCCACCATTATCTGTAAACATTATCAACCCATCATTTCCAACAGCATAACCAATGTTTTCATTTAAAAATTTTAATTGATTAAAATGTTTAGACCGAGAAATATCTGTATTCGTTGTAGATTGAGATGTCCATGAATTTCCACCATCAATAGTTTTATATATTCCACCATTGTAGCCACAAGCAAAGCCAATATTGGCATTAGCAAAATCAATTGATACAAAAAAATCATCGTCAATTGGCAAACGATTAAAAGAATAAGCACTATCAGTAGTTTTAAAAATAGCACCATAACTTGCAAAATAACCTGTGTATTTATTTGTAAAAAAAGTACTTCTCATTTCATTATCAAAGGTGTTGTAAATCCAAAGGTTTCCACCATCATAGGTTTTATAAGTAACACCAATCATAAAATCTGTACCGCCTGCTACATAAATTGTGTTGGCATCAAAAGCAAAAATATTTCTCAATGTGCTATTATATGAACTTGGCGGATGACCTTGAAATTGATATTGATTAACCCAATTTAAGCCACCATCAATGGTTTTAAGAAGCAACAAATTTTCACCACACGCAAAACCCAATGTGTCGTTTACAAAACATACATTATACAAACCGTTATTTGAAATAGAAAATATTTTTTGCCAATTAGTTCCACCGTTTATTGTTTTATAAATTGTGCCTACATCTCCTTTTTTCCCTCCACAAGCAAAACCCACATCATTATTAATAAATGTAATACTTTGAACATTTATGTCATCGCCTACACTTTGTGTTTCATAATTAATTTCTGTGAGTATTTCTTTTTTGCAAGAAAACAGAAACAGCAATACTATAATTACTAAAAGAGTTTTATATTTTGAAACTTGTATCATTTAAGACTATTACTATACTCTGTCATTTCGACCGCAGGGAGAAATCCCATTTTAATTGAAGCTTTAGAGATTTCTCCCTGCGGTCGAAATGACAAAGATG
>JAYTXX010000042.1:0-6128 GCA_043742725.1 Bacteroidota bacterium
GAATTTCTTTACTCCTCTTCAAAAGAAAATTATTAAAGATTACAAATCTTATCCCTGTAATTTTTAATAAAAAGAGTCAACCAAATTCAGGACGAGGCATCATATAGCGTTTCACGCTTCGCAATAAATGGTATGAAGTTCGGAATAAATAATTTGGTTTTTCATTCTATATAAGCATAAAATAGTTTTGATGCAAAATCAATTTTTTCCTCTGCGTTCTCTGCGCCTCTGCGAGAAACATTTCTTTGCGAACTCTGCGGTTAGAAAAAAGAGATTCTTCTCTCCGTTCAGAATTACAAACACACTCATCACTCATAATTTTTTTCCTCTGTTTTCTCTGTTTCTCTGTGGTGAAAACAAGTTCTCGATACATTTTTCTGAAAAAGAAAAACACTCGAACGGACTGCGCACTCATCACTATTAACTATCAACTAATAACTATCAACTAATCACTCATAATTTTTTCCCCACTTTTTCGTTTACCTAAAATTCGTACATTCGTAACTTATATTTTCAAATAAAATAGTTATTGATAAATGAGTGTTTTTGAGTTTATAAAAAGTAAAGTATTTTTTAAGCATTTGGCAATTTATATTGTTTCGGTTGTGTTGCTGTCGTGGCTTTTGCTGTTGTGGTTGAGCGCATCAACTAATCATGGCGAAATAATAAAAGTGCCTGATTTTGCTAATGTAAAAACTGCTGATTTGGATAATTTTGTAAGCGATAAAAATGTTCGTTATTTAATTATCGATTCTATTTACAATGTGAAAGCTCCAAAAGCAAGTGTGCTAAAACAAGAGCCAGAAGCAGGAGCAGAGGTGAAAAAAAATAGAATGATTTATTTATATGTAAGTTCTTTTTTGCCACCACAAATTCAAATGCCAAAACTGATTGATCGTTCGTTGCGCCAAGCTGTATCAATGATTACAACGTATGGATTGAAATTAGGAAAAACAAAATTTGTACCCGACCAATGTGCTAATTGCGTGTTGGAACAAATGGTAAAAGGTAAAAAAATAGTAGCAGGCGATGTAATAGAAAAAGGAACTGTAATAGATTTAATAGTTGGAAAAGGATTGAGCGATGAAGAAGTAAATTTGCCTTGTTTTTATGGATTAACACGAAAAGAAGCATTGACTAAACTTTCTGAAAGTTCATTGAGCATAGGTGCAGTAACATTTGATGAACCTAAAGATTCTACCAAAGCTCGTGTTTACAGACAAACACCAAGTTGTGGGAAAGAAAGAAAAATAAAAATGGGTGAAACAATTGATTTGTTTTTCACTGCCGATAATACTAAAATACCTGCAAATACAGTAGATACAAGCAAAATAGCAAAAACTGAAAATTTTGATGAATAAAAAAAACAGACTATTTCTATTCTTTGTTATTATTTCTTCCGCTTTGTTTTCGCAAGAAATAAGTCAAAATGATTTAACAACTAATCAAGTATTGGTGGGGAAATGGAACGAATTGAAGGCTGAACGAAAATTGAAAAAATCATTCGTTACCGATACCATTAGCATGGATACTGTGAGCGGAATTATAGAAGATTTTTCTTACGATTATCCTTATCCCGATACAGCTTTGTGGTTAGATAATCAAGTGTATATCAATCGTGGATATCCAATTGCGCCCATTACTATTGGTGCAGCAACATTTGATGGATTGAATGCCAATGGTTATCCGTATAATTTTTCGGCATCTACTTCCTCATCCAATGGCGCAGATACTTTAACCTCAAAGCCAATTAATTTATTGAATTATATACATAATACTTTGCCTGTAAACTATACATTGAATGATTCCTTGTATTTCAGTTTTTTCTATCAACCACAAGGCAGAGGAAATGCTCCCGAACCACGCGATTCATTGGTTTTGGAATTTAGAAAAGCAGGAAGTACTACCACATGGCAAAAAATTTGGTCAAAAGGTGGTTCGCCAGTTCCAGCCGATAGTAGTTGGAAATTGGTAATGATTCCTATTAAAGATGCAGGCTATTTGCAAAAAGGATTTCAATTTAGATTTAGAAATTATGCAACAACGTGTGGAAATCTTGACCATTGGAGTTTGGATTATATTTATTTGAATAAGTTCAGAACAGTAACGGATACGTTGTTTGAAGATGTTTCTTTTGTTTACAATACGCCATCGTTATTAAAAACATATTCTGCAATGCCTTGGAATCATTATCAATCAGCAAATATGGCTTCAACATTGCCTATTACTATTCGTAGTAATTTTAATTTACCAAAATTTTCAACATTTGATTTTGATATTTATGATAGCAGTGGCACCATTGTAAGTCCACATTATTCGGGCGGAAGTGATAATATCGATCCGTATGCAACGAGTGGTTATTTGAATTATACACCTTTTACAAATCCAACATTAGGCTATGCATTTCCAGCACCATTAACCGTTCCTACACTATTTACATTTAAGGCATATTTATATTCATCGCCCGATAAAAAAAGAGCAAATGATACTTTGCTACACGTTCAAAAATTTTCAAACTATTATGCTTATGATGATGAAACTGCCGAATCGGCTTTAGGTTTGAGCACATTGGGAGCTCAAATGGCGGAACAATTTACATCTACAATTACTGATACATTACAGTGCATTGATATTTATTTTAATCCAGTAATTACAAATGCCTCGCAATATACTTTTCGATTAAACGTATGGAATGATAATGGAGGTAAGCCTGGAACGGCAATATATACAAATGATACAGTTCAAACTGTAGTATATAATCAAACAGGTTATAGCCAATTTACTCGCTATTATTTGAGCAGTCCATTGTATTTAAGTGCAGGAACTTTTTATGTTGGTTTCACACAAAATACAAATCAATTTTTAAATGTTGGCGTTGATAAAAATAGAAATACACAAAACAAAACATTTTATAATGTAGCTGGTTCGTGGGACAATCCACCGTTTACAGGTTCATTAATGATACATCCTGTTTTTGGTGCTAAAAAATATTTAACAGAAATAAATGAAATTGTTTCAAAAAATAATAACGAATTATTTATTTATCCAAATCCTGCAAATGATAAATTATATGTGAAAACAAAAAATAATTTATCCGAAAAAGTTATTTATTCAATCATTGATTTGTTTGGAAGAGTAGTATATGAAACTAAATCTACAATGCTTGAATCTATTGATGTTTCAGCATTGTCAAGTGGTGTTTATTTTTTAAGAACTATTTCTGACAAAAATACATTTACCAATAAATTTATAATTTCCAGATAACATTTTGTTTGTTGAAAGGCAAGGAGAAAAAAATATGAATGAAGAAGAATTTGAAATAGCCGATGAGCAAGATGGAGACCAAGAATTATTTGAACATTATAAAGTAGTTGCCGATAAAGGGCAAGCACTGTTGCGTGTAGATAAATTTTTGATGAATCGCATTGAAAATGCTACACGTTCTAAAATACAACAAGCCGCTGAAAACGGAAATATTTTGGTAAATGAAAAACCTGTAAAATCAAATTACAGAGTTAAACCTCACGATGTTATTACTGTTGTATTTGCTCATCCTCCAAGAGAAATTGAACTCATTCCACAAAACATTCCACTTGATATTGTATATGAAGATGATGATTTGATTATTGTAAATAAACAAGCAGGAATGGTTGTTCACCCTGGTTATGGCAATTATAAAGATACGTTGGTAAATGCTTTGGTATATCATTTTCAAAATTTACCTACAAGTAAATCGGGAGCAACGCAACATAATACAACTAAACAAACTACAAATGCAATGCTTCGTCCAGGCTTGGTTCATCGTTTGGATAAAAATACAACAGGTATTATGGTTGTTGCAAAATCGGAATTGGCAATGACAAAACTTGCAAAAGATTTTTTTGATAGAAACTTGGATAGAAAATACAATGCACTTGTTTGGGGCGATTTTAAAGAAGATACAGGAACTGTTGTTGGAAACATTGGTCGTCATTTAAGAGATAGAAAACTAATGGATGTTTTTCCTGAAGGAAGTGAACAAGGCAAACATGCTGTTACACATTACAAAGTGCTCGAACGATTTGGTTATGTTACATTGATTGAATGTAAATTAGAAACAGGGCGTACACATCAAATTCGTGCACACATGAAACACATAGGTCATTCGCTTTTTAATGATGATACTTATGGTGGTAATAGAATTTTAAAAGGAACAACATTTGCAAAATACAAACAGTTTGTTGAAAATTGTTTTACATTACTTCCTCGTCAAGCATTACATGCAAAATCATTGGGTTTCAATCATCCTATCACTGGAAAATACATTCATTTTGATTCCGAGCTTCCTGCTGATATGCAAGCTGTGATTAATAAATGGAGAGCTTATTCTAATAACACAAACTTGTTGGAAGAATAAATTAATACATTTTATTGCGAATAATAAAATTAGAAAACCGTAACATTTCTTCCGAATACTTTTTCATTGAATCAGCTTTGCTTTTTTCTTCTTCTATATAATTATGAGTATCCAAGTTATTATATTTATAAAGCAATTCTTTTTTGTCTTCCATTAAATGAATGTAATAATTTTCGTTATCAATACATCCAATTTTGTCATCGGCTGTAAAGTACATAAATGGTCGTTTTTCGTGCATTAAATCAATTCCCATAGATGTATTTTTAAATGGAATTTTCAGAAAATTCATAACCGTTGGAAACACATCTATTTGTCCACCAACCGAATTTATAGTATCTGATTTTAATTGCGAAGGCATGTAAAATAAGCAAGGAATGTGGTTGTAGGACAAAGGCATAGAGTAGGTGTTGCTCAAACTAAATCCATGGTCGGCAACAAAAACGAATAATGTGTTATCATACCAATCACATTTTTTTGCAAGCTCCATAAAATGCCCAATAGACCAATCGGCATATTGAGTTGCTTTTTGTTCTTCCTTTTCTGCAGTTGGTTTAAAAGGTATGTCATTAGGCACAATCCAAGGTCCGTGATCGCTCGATGTTATTATGTAAGAAAAAAATGGATTTTTATTTTGTTTGCAATGTTCATTCATTTTATCAACGGCATATTCAAATAAATAATGGTCGGGAACACCTAAACTGCTAAGCACTTTATCTGAAGGATAATCGCTTTGCGAATAAACATTATCAAAATAATTAAATTTCATAAAGCCTTCCATATTGTCGAATTGCGCATCATGAGAGGTAAAGAAAGAATTGCTGTATCCATTTTGTTTTAACCAATAGGAAATTCCTTTAAACGATTTTTCAGTATATGTTTTTAATGGATGAATATCCATAATTGCTGGAAAGCCTGTTTCTGTTGAAAATAATCCATTAAATGTATGAATACCTGAAGAATAAAAATGATTAAAAAACACACCATCATTTACTAATGAATTAAAATTCGGTGTTAGGTTTGGATAATCGTATTTGCCCATTTTGGCTATTGACATACTTTCCATTAGCACAATTACAACATTGTATTTTTCACTTGGTTTGTCAAATGTGTATGTTCTTTCAAAGCCATTGGCGCTAGCATATTTTTCATCAAGCGAAATGTTTTTTGTGATTTTACTTATTTCATCATTGCTAAAAGTGTGATTTAAAAATTCCCATTCTTTGTCTTTGTGCGAAACACTATTTAAAAATACATAACAAGGATTTAAACCAAGCTGGTTAAAAAAATAGTGTTCCGAAAAAAATGCAGTTCCAACTTGTATAGGTGTTTTTTCTGCAATTCGTCCTCTAATTCCTATAAACACAAGCAATCCTATGAAAAGGAAAATAGGGATAGAAATAATTTTTTTTACTACAACTGAATTTTTTTTTATGGATGAAAAAAGTTTAAAAATCAATAATGTGTTTACAGCACACATTATTACAAATAATAAAAGATAGCCCCAATAAGATATGTTTGAAAAAATCATTTTTAAAACAAATGATGGAGAGTCTGTCCAGAGAAAAAACTCTTTGTTCAAATGATTGCCAAATTGCTTGTAATAAGGAATATCAGAGGAATAGATGAATAATGCAATGTTTAATAAAACAACAAAATACCATTTGAAAAAATTATATCCTTTAACATAAAAAGCATTAAATAATTGATTAAAAAAAAGAAAAATTAAAAATGG
>JAYTXX010000043.1:0-33990 GCA_043742725.1 Bacteroidota bacterium
ACTATTAAATAAAATTCAAAAAAATATTTTTTATTTAGCAATTATAATTTCTATTTCTTACACAACTATTTTTATGATATACAATCACCCTTTGAATAATGTATATTTTAATTTACTGTCAGGGAAAAATGCAAAAAATAATTTTGAATTAGACTATTGGGGGTTGTCATATAGAAAAGGGTTAGAATACATTTTAGAAAACGACAAATCAAGTGAAATTTATATAAATGATGATATTGGACTTGCAGAATTAAATTTGAATATACTCTTGCCATCGGAAAGAAAAAGAATAATATTTACTCGTAATATTAATCAAGCAAATTATTTTTTAGGAAACTATCGTTGGCATTTACAAGACTATACAGCTGGAAATTTATTTTATGAACTATTTGTTGGAACAGAAAAAGTATTAGAGGTTAGAAAACTGAAATAGCTAAAATTTTCTTTCAAATTTAACAACTGTTTTTTCTGATTTTTTTATTCTGTATAATACAAAAAACAATACTACAGAGAACACAATCATTACTAACCCTTGTAAATAGTACATTTCATTACTCATCCAAGGTCCCAAGTTTAAATAAAATCGTTGGTTTGGAAAATCAATAGTTCCATTTTTATCAAATGTTACAATTTGTTGCAAATCAATAATTAACCATATTTTAGAGGAAATAAAAGAAAATATAGCAACAAGAATGTAGAATAAATTTGAAAAAGAAAATTTATTAATCGCCTTGATAAAAACAATTATCATCAAAGGAAATAAATTTATAAGCGAACGACTTTCGGGCATTATTGCATACAAATAAATATTTAACGCAATTGCCATCACCAATCCCCAACCCATTTTTGAAATTGTTTTTGCAATTTCGTTCCAAAATAAAATAAGCAAACAAATAGAAAAACCAAAAATTGCAAAGTGTGAAACTAATGTGTGCATTGGGCGAATCAAGCTATAAACAAAGGGGTTCATCAACATGGAAGATGTTGGATAAAATGTAGTTTGTTTTGGATGAAGAAAATAAATAATGGCAAAAACAAATACAAAAATTAAAATTGCTGAAATTATTTTGAAAATTTTTAGTTGTGAAAAAAATGCTTTGAGGTTAAATAATTCTGCATTAAAAAATAATTTAGAAAACATTACAAACAAAAATCCAACAGAAACGATGCTCAATGGCAAAAGTGTTTGATTTATTTTCGGCACCAATTCCATTGTTGTGTCCATTTTTTTAACAAACACAATACAAAAACAGGCTGTCAAATAATAAAAAATGGAAGCTATTGAAATTCCTATTTTTCTTTTTTTAGTAAGCTCTGAAAAATTAATTTTTTGATATGGAATTGCAATTAAAATCAATGCTTGATAAAATGCCATTGTCCAAGTAAAGGCAAGCAAAAAAGCAATAATAATTAAACCAAAATAATTATTTTTGAAATAAAAGTAAAGCAACATTACGCAAAGTGTAAACGCAACAGTGTCGGTCATTACGGGAAAATAGAATGCCCATTTTAAAATCGCAAAATTTACTATTAACAATAGAAAAGCTAGTAATTGATTTTTGAATTGTATGTTTAAAAAAATGAGAGTTTTTTTTACATAATACATAGCAACAACAATGCAAATGAGATTTAATATTTCAAAAGCCATCACTACATTTTTGGGAATTAATTCCAACGAAAAAACATCGAGTGCTCCTCTTACAAGTAATGATGGGAAAATTCGGTGAACATAATAAGAGTCGAAAAAAACACTTTTATTTAGCAATGCAACAAAAGTATAATAAACATATCCATCCGTTCCCATTCCATCAGTCAGCGGATATTTTTCGCCAAACAAAATATAAAACACACCATAATACAGCATTAATACTGGAAAAAACCAAGTGTGATTTAATAATTTTTTTAGTTGTGTTTTCATTTATGAAAAACAAATATAACACAATTTGATTTTTGTTTTTGGCTGTTAGCCATTCCTGTTTGAATGGGAAAAATTAAATTCTATCTTTACACATAGAAAATAGTTATGCAACGATACGCAGTAATAAACGGACTTAGAGGTTATGCCATTTTAGGTGTAATTTATTTTCATTTGTTGGGAGTCTTTTTCAATCAACCCGGTTGGCTTTCTATTTCTGTTGGACAATTTTCAATTTTTCCACTTACCTATTTGAGCAATGGCTGGTTGGGCGTAAACTTATTTTTTTTGCTATCTGGATTTGTTCTTTTTTTGCCTTACACAACTGGAAATAGAAATTTTGAAACTAAAAAAAATGTATTTGAATTTTTCAAACACAGAGCTGCCCGACTTTTTCCTTTGTACTATATTTCATTAATTATTTCCATCATTTTTATTCTTCATCAAACCAATATTCACGAATGGATTTTTTGGAAAAATTTATTGATGATGTTTACATTCACATTCAATTTTTCTAAAGAAACATTTGTTCCGCAAAGCAATTATGTGCTTTGGTCATTAGGCATAGAAGTATTGTTTTCATTAGTATTTCCACTTTTAGTTTGGATGATTCACAAAAAAGGAATGCGCTTTTTTGCAATTAGTGTTTTTGCTATGAGTTTTGCGGTGAGAGTAATTTCATTTTTAAATCCTGCGTATGAAGTTGCGCCACATTTGAGTATTATCAAAGACAGTTTGTTTGGACGATTGGATGATTTTGCAATGGGAATGTTAATCTGTTATTTATTTCATACAAATTGGAAAGCAGATTGGTTCAAACAAAATAGCGTCTTTTTATTTTTTCTTTCATTAATTGTACTTACACTTGGCTGTTATCTTTCAGACTATGTGTTCCTGAAAATTGCGCCTATTTATTTAGAACCCTTTATTAATAGCATTTTCCAATTAGGCTTTGGAATAATTACACTTTCATTATTGTATATGCAAAAAAATATAATTCGTTTTTTATTCACGAATAAATTTTTACAATTAAGTGGAATGATGTGTTACAGTTTATACCTGTGGCACGGGAATATGCGTTGGTTTTTTATAATGGATTATACCTATTTAAGAATTGCTTCGTATTTATTTTTTCTGTTTTTTCTTTCCTTCCTCACGTATCGTTATATCGAATTTGGAAATAAAAAATTGGACGATGTTCTTCCAAAATAATTTTAAGTGGCTTTGTAATTTATAACCACATAGATTTTCATAGAAAAGAGAAATGCAAATATTTTAAAGGTTCACATAAGTTGAAGCAAAGCTTCAGTACTATGTTTTGGCTAATACATTTCGAAAGTCGGATTTAAAACTATGTTGCTATGTGGTTAAAATGAAATTTATTTTTTTTCCATCTTTTCTTTTAGCAAAGCAATCTCTTGAGCCAATTGTTTGTTTTGATTATGTAGCTTGGAAACCACAACGGATAAGTGAAGCAGATAAATAAAAACAGCAAACAGTGCTCCAGTAAAAACCAAATTTGGAGCTTCGTACACACCAACAAGTTGCGCAAGAACCTCCAATCCATTTCGCCAAAATGAAAATAAAATCAACACTACGGTACATACAATCCATACGATAGAATATTCTTCGCGAAGTTTTCCTTTAACAATTAAACGAATGATGTAAAGCAAAAACAATAAACTCATTGTAATTGCTATGATTTGAATTTTTGCCATGTTGTTTTATTTTTTAAACTTAATTCGAATGTAAGTATATAAAATTGCTAAACTAACTTTGAACATATAATAAATAGACGAAAAAGTTCCGATAGAAGAAACTCCTCCTTGTCGCTCTTTCATTGTTACTGGCACTTCTGCAATGCTAAATTTATTCATGGAATAAATAATAATTGCTTCTGGTTCGGGATATTCATCAGGATAATATTCGCTAACTTTTTCTAACACTTTTTTATTAATCAAACGAAAACCCGATGTGCTGTCGTTTACAACAGCGCCAACTAAAAAACGATTTAACGATTTAAAATAATTTATGCCAAATCTACGAATAGCCGATGATTGAAAACCTTGCTTGTCAATAAATCGAGAACCAATTACAATATCAATATTATTTTCAATTGCTTTTTTTACAAGTTTTGGAATTTCATTTGCAGGATGTTGTCCATCGCCATCAATTTGAATTGCAAAATCATATCCATTCTCAAAAGCATATTTAAAGCCTGTTTGCACAGCTCCACCAATTCCTAAATTGATTGGCAAGTTCAACGCAACACAATTTAATTTAGAACAAATTTCTGCTGTATTGTCTTTCGAACAATCATTTACAACAACAACATCAACGCTTAAGTTATTTTGTTTTGCAACTAAATTAATATCATTCACCACAGCTGCAATGGCTTTCTCTTCGTTGTAGGCAGGAACAATAGCAGCTATTCTAAACATTGATTTGAAATTAAATAATTCCTTCTTTCAATAAATCATGCAAATGCACAAACCCATGATACTTGCCATTTTCTGTAACTATCAATTGTGTAATGTTGAATTGTTCCAATAGTTGCATTGCATTTACAGCTAATTCATCGGCATCAATTTGCTTTGGTGTTTTATTCATAATATCCGATGCTTTCAAAGTGCTAATAGAATCAGTGCTTTCAAGCATTCTTCGCAAATCGCCATCTGTAATTACTCCTACCAAATTGTTATTTTCTACAACAGCTGTTGCTCCCAATCGTTTTGATGAAATCTCTATGATAACTGATTTTATTGAGTCGTTAGGGCTTACTTGTGGTTTTTGGTTTTGTGAAGAAATGTCTCCAACTTTCAAATATAATTTTTTTCCCAATGCTCCTCCTGGATGATATTTTGCAAAATCTTTACTTGAAAAATCTTTGTAATCTAAAAGACAAACTGCTAATGCATCGCCCATTGCAAGCTGTGCTGTGGTACTTGATGTTGGCGCTAAATTATTTGGACAAGCCTCTTTTTCAACAGTTGAATTTAAAACGTAATCGGCTTGATGTGCCAAATACGAATCAATATTGCCAACCAAAGCAATCAATTTGTTTCCACCACTTTTTAATAATGGAACAAGTACTTTTATTTCAGGCGTATTTCCACTTTTTGAAATACAAATTACAACATCATTTTTTTGAATTGTACCCAAATCTCCGTGAATAGCATCAGCTGCGTGCATAAATATAGCTGGTGTTCCTGTTGAATTCATGGTTGCAACAATTTTTTGTGCAATAATTGCACTCTTGCCAATACCTGTAATAATAACCCTTCCGGCTGATTCGTGAATCATTTTTACACACGCTGCAAAATTCGCATCAATGTATTTTTGCAAATCGTTGATTGACGCTGCTTCAATATTTAAAGTCGTTTTAGCAAGTTCAATTATTTTATCGATGGATTTATTCACTTTGTAGAATTTTTTAAAAATAGTATTGAATTGGTTGTTCTTGTAATAATTTTTTATTATATATTTACACTACAATCATTGTAAAACACATTTATGGTTAAAACGCTATAAATTTAGTTTTTTTCAATTGAATAATCACTTTTAAATATTTTATAAAACTAAAAACATATAATTAAAAAACAATGCTCGCGGTAGAAACAACATTGAACGAATACTTACAGAAATTTTTTGGCTTTGATAGTTTCAAAGGACAACAAGAAGCAATCATCACAAGTTTATTGGAGGGAAAAGATACATTCGTAATTATGCCAACAGGTGGTGGCAAGTCTTTGTGCTATCAATTGCCTGCTTTGGTGAGTGAAGGAACAGCTATTGTTATTTCGCCATTAATTGCATTGATGAAAAACCAAGTAGATGCGTTGCGCAATTTTGGTAACGAAGATGGTATTGCACACTTTTTAAATTCATCATTATCAAAAGCAGAAATTGCAACCGTTAAACAAGATATAAAAGCAGGAAAAACAAAATTGCTTTACGTTGCACCAGAAAGTTTAACAAAAGAAGATAATGTTGCTTTTTTCAATGAAATAAAAATTTCATTTTTTGCAATTGATGAAGCACATTGTATTTCAGAATGGGGACATGATTTTCGCCCTGAATATAGAAGATTAAGACCAATTATAGAACAAATTGGAAAAGTGCCAATTATTGCATTAACAGCCACTGCAACGCCAAAAGTACAACAAGATATTCAAAAAAATCTTGGAATGACCGCGGCAAATCTTTTCAAATCATCATTCAATCGTTCCAACTTATATTATGAAGTTCGTCCGAAACAAAATGTGATAAAAGAAATTATTAAATACATAAAATCACAACAAGGCAAATCGGGAATTGTATATTGCTTGAGCAGAAAAAAAGTGGAAGAACTTGCTGAAACACTTCGTGTGAATGGCGTGAAAGCCGCACCATATCACGCAGGATTAGAAGCAAAAGAACGTGCCTCAACACAAGATGCATTTTTGATGGAAGACATTGATGTGATTGTTGCAACCATTGCATTCGGTATGGGCATTGACAAACCAGATGTTCGTTTTGTAATTCATCACGATATTCCAAAATCATTAGAAGGTTATTATCAAGAAACAGGTCGTGGTGGACGAGATGGTGGAGAAGGAAATTGTTTGACATTTTATAGTCATGATGATATTGTGAAGTTGGAAAAATTTATGAAAGGGAAACCTGTTGCAGAACAAGAAATTGGAAAACAATTATTGCACGAAACTGTTTCGTATGCTGAAACATCGAGCTGTCGTAGAAAATTTTTGTTACACTATTTTGGTGAAGAATTTGATGAGGCTGGATGTGGCGGAATGTGCGACAATTGCAGAAACCCGAAACAAAAATTTGAAGGAATGGATGACATTGCACTTGCTATTGAAGCAGTGCTTGATGTAAAAGAAAAATTCAAAACAAAAGATGTTATCAATGTTTTATTAGGAAACACAACTGCTACCACAAAATCCTACAAACACAATGAATTGGAGTGTTTCGGAAAAGGTGCTGAAGATGATAAAAATGAAAAATACTGGAATGCTGTTATTCGTCAAGCATTGGTATCGGGGCTTTTAGCAAAAGATATTGAAAACTATGGATTGCTAAAAGTAACTAAGGAAGGAAATAAATTTTTAGATGAACCTTATTCAATGATGGTTACTAAAGACCATGATTACGAAGGCTCTGAAAGTGATGATGAAGATGGACCATCTGGAGGTGGCGGAAAAGGTGGTTCAGGAGCAGATGAAATTTTGTTTGCGGCACTAAAAGATTTATTAAGGCAAACTGCAAAACAAATAAAATTACCAGTTCATGTTATTTTTTCTGAAATTTCATTGGAAGAAATGGCAATTCAATATCCAATAAAAATGGAGGAATTGACAAATATAACTGGCGTTGGACAAGGTAAAGCACAACGATATGGCAAACCATTCATTGATTTAATTGCGAAATATGTAGAAGAAAATGAAATAGAACGACCATTGGATATGGTTGTAAAATCAATCGTAAATAAATCGGGATTAAAAGTTTATATCATTCAAAGCATCGACCGCAAGCTACCTTTAGAAGACATTGCTCGTGCAAAAGGATTGAGTTTAACTGATTTGATTTCCGAAATTGAAACAATTGTTTGGTCAGGAACAAAAGTAAATATTGCATACTACATTAACGATGTTTTGGACGAAGATAGACAACAAGAAGTAATGCAATACTTTAAAGAATCGGATTCTGATTCTGTTCAAGAAGCATTAAAAGAATTAGGGGAAGATGAATATTCGGAAGAAGAAATACGATTGATGCGTATTAAATTTATGAGTGAGTTTGGAAATTAATTTCATAGCTTATTTCAAAGAAATCCCCGATACAAATTTTGTATCGGGGATTTTTTGTTTAATGATTTTTTAATTTTATTGTTTCACAAATCGTTTCGTTAAATAATTTTTTCCATCCTTTACATTGATTAAATAAATTCCATCTTTCAAATCATTAATGTTTACAATCGTTTCGTCACTATTTTTTATTTCATTGGTTTTCACAATTCGCCCAGTTGCATCATAAATGTTGATGGTATATTTTTTTGATGTTGTTTTATAAACCACAGTAATATTGTTATTTGCAGGATTTGGATAAATAAATAACTCTTCTGTTTTGTTTTTTATTTCTTCGTTGATGCCTATGTTTAAATTTAAACAAGAAGGAAAATTATCAACTGCATACCATTTTTGAACACGATTTACATCTTCTTTATTTTTTTGATATAAATTTTGAATCGTATAATTTGAAACCGTATCACGTGTAAACACAAGTGCAAAATCAAAATCAACATTTTGTCCTGCATTCAAATTAAAAGGACCACAACCAATTAAAAAGCGTCTGTCGTCAGGCAAATCACCAGAAGAACTTTCATCCCAACCTGTTCCTGCTGGTATCCCATCATAAATAAAGTTATAGGGAATACTTCCACCTATTCCATTTCCACCATAAGTCAAATGCGTTCCATCGCTAAAACGACTATTCATAAAATTATAATATTGGATTGCACCGCTCGGATTTCCATTAATAGGATTATTAGAATTGTTATAACTTAAAAAATTTGTCATTAAATTTTTTTCTCCTACTTCATCAATTGTTCCATTATTGTTGTTATCAATACCATCATTCGGTTCTGCCATTGGACCATTTAAAATAACCGTACTCAACATTGGTGGTTTTATTCCATAAGCAGTAGGTTCGCCACTTCCATCATTGCTATCTCCATTATATACAAAACCATAATTGTTTTTAGGATTACAACCTACATAATCATCAAGATAATAACCTATATCAATATCTTCCCAAAATCCAAGAGAGGTGTTGTGATAATCATTCGTACTTCGATTAAATATTTTGTAACTATAAAAAGTTGTGTAATTCAAAGCTATTAAACTGTCCGTAATTGTTGGGCAAGTATAGGCATAAGCAGATGCATGAATTTCTACTTTTAATGCTGCTCCTCCCGTTTCAGTATGTGGATGTAAATTATCGTTAAAAATCCAATAACACATTTGGTCTCCTTTTATATCGGGATAATCACCATCAGTTAATGGATTGTACAAACCATCGTGATTTACATCTACAAAGGGTGCTAATTTTCGTGTAAAATTTCCTGTACCAATTGCGGGCCAAGTAATAATGTCGTTTTGTGGAGTGTAAGCTCCACTTTGCACAGCACCAATGGAAAACATATATTTGAATTCTTCTATTTTAACTCTATCTATTTTCCATATTTTATCATATTTATCAGAAGTAACAGAATCAATAGTTCCATTAATTGTATCCAATGGTCCGGGCCAAAAATCATTTCCATTCTGGCGATAAGTCATTGCCGCTACATGCAATGCTCCTCCATTATCAAGACCTCCCATCCACAGAGCAGATGCAAAATTAGAATTACGTCCTGTATTTTTTGGCACTTCGTATCCTGACAAATGATTTGTGTATACTCCCCAAAATAAATCTCCTCTATCTAATATATCTGCTCTTACTTCATTTATATCTAAAACATTTACACCTTTGGATATTGGATCTAACAAAGCATTGCTAGGATAGTTTAAATAATTGAATGAGTAAAGAAGACTATTGGATTTATTAATGCTCCAAATTAATTTAGAGTTATCATCTAAAACATTCAAATCACTTCCAATATTTAAATATTTATAAATTTGATTCCCACTAATTTCAATCAAATCGCTTACTCCTTTAAATACAATTCCTCCATGTACTCCCTTTGTAATTGAATATACTGTCTTGTAATTATTTATAGCATAGCTCGTAAACAAAGAATTAATGGAAGTTAAATTACTACCTACTAATTTTAATGCCCCATAATTTGTTCCAAGCCATTTATCATTGTTTGCATCAATATAAATACATAAAATACTATAAGAAGCAGTATAGTACGGATTTATGTTTGCATAGTTTATCCAAGTGTTTCCAGATTTTTTAAGAAGCCCTATTTTTGTTCCAACCCAAACATCGTTATTCGATTCAATATTTATACATTGAATAGTGTTTGTACTCAATCCCGAATTGGAGGTGTTGTAAACAGTCCAAACTCCTGCATTATATTTTACTAAACCCTTGTTTGTTCCAATCCAAATTTCGGAATTGTGAACAAATAAACATGAAATAGAATCGGAAGGTAAGCCAGAATTTATTGTAGTGTATGTAGTCCAAGTTGCACCATCATATTTTGCTAAACCGTTTATGGTTGCTACCCACATAGTATTTGAGGCATCAAATGCAACATCGTTTACTGCATTTGCAGGAATATTTGAATTCAATGTATCGAACATTGTCCAAGTTGTGCCATCAAATTTTCCAAGTCCAATGTTTCGAAATCCAACCCATTTATTTCCTGCCGCATCTATTTTCAAGCAGTTTCTAAAAAAATTGGAACCTGTTGTTGGTAATGGATAAGATGTAACTCCATTTTGACCTGCGCTGTTTGTCGCTATTGCAACAATAAACAGAAATTGTAACATGATTTTCTTCATAAAATAAGATTTTTAAAATTATTATGAAGGCGAATGGGGAGTTGCTACAACAAATATAAATCGGATTTTATTTAAAACCAAATAAAAAATGCTTTTCAATTGAAAAGCATTTTTATAATTTAAGTTCTAATATTTTTTTAGTCTGCAATATTCGCAACAAAAAATTCGCGATTCATGCGTGCAATATTTTCTAACGAAATTCCCTTTGGACACTCTACCTCACAAGCACCAGTATTAGTACAATTTCCAAACCCTTCTTCATCCATTTGAGCAACCATATTTTTTACGCGTGTGGTTGCTTCCACTTTTCCTTGAGGCAACAATGCTAATTGAGAAATTTTTGCAGAAACAAATAACATTGCCGAAGAGTTTTTGCAAGTAGCCACACAAGCTCCACAACCAATACAAGCTGCTGCTTCAAAAGCTTTGTCAGCATCTGTTTTTGGAATAGGTAAATTGTTTGCATCTTGTGCATTACCTGTATTTACAGAGATGAAACCGCCTTTAGAAATAATTCTATCAAAAGCACTTCTATCTACTGTTAAATCTTTTATAACTGGGAAAGCCGCAGCACGCCAAGGTTCTACAACTATTGTATCGCCATCTTTGAACGAACGCATGTGCAACTGGCAAGTAGTAACGCCTCTCTTTGGACCGTGTGGACGACCATTGATGAACATACTGCACATTCCACAAATTCCTTCACGACAATCGTGGTCAAAAGCAATTGGCTCTTCACCTTTAGTAATTAGTTGTTCGTTCAATACATCAAACATTTCCAAAAAAGACATATCGAGCGAAATATCTTTTACAGGATACGTTTCTAATTTTCCTGTTGCCTTTTCGTTTTTCTGACGCCAAACTTTTAATGTTAAATTCATATTTCCATTCATTGGTTTTATTTTTTCTCTGTGTAGCTCTGTTGGCTTTGTGAGCTCTGTGTTGTTAATTTTTAACACAGAGCGCACTGAGGTTTTTAGAGTTTCACAGAGGGATTTATTTATAACTTCTTGCTGCAATTTTAATTGCTTCAAATTTCAATTCTTCTTTGTGCAATTCGTAAGTATTATTTCCTTTGTTTTCCCAGGCTGCAACATAAGCATAGTTATCATCATCACGTTTTGCTTCGCCTTCTTCTGTTTGTGATTCTTCACGAAAATGTCCGCCACAACTTTCATTTCTGTCCAATGCGTCCATACACATCAATTCTCCAAGTTCAATGAAATCAGCTACTCTACCAGCTTTTTCTAATTCAGGATTAAATTCATTTGCTGTTCCTGGCACACGAACATCTTTCCAAAACTCTTCACGCAATTTTTTTATTTCTTCAATTGCTTCTCTCAAACCGGTTGAATTACGAGCCATTCCGCACTTATCCCACATAATTTTTCCTAATCGTTTGTGAAAATGGTCAACTGATTTTGTTCCTTTTATTGAAAATAGTTTATCAATAATTGCTTGTGCATTTTTTTCTGCTTCCACAAATGCTTCGTGTGTTGTTGGAATTGCTTTTACACTTATTTCTTTTGATAAATATGAACCGATTGTATAAGGAATTACAAAATACCCATCTGCTAAACCTTGCATTAATGCTGATGCTCCAAGACGATTGGCTCCATGGTCGGAAAAATTTGCTTCGCCCAAAGCATACAATCCAGGAACGGTTGTCATCAAATTATAATCAACCCACAAACCACCCATTGTGTAATGAACCGCAGGATAAATTCTCATCGGTAATTGATACGGATTTTCACCCGTAATTTGTTCGTACATTTCAAATAGGTTACCATATTTTTCTTCTACTACTTGCTTCCCAAATTCTTTTAATTGTTCAGCCGAAGGATTGTGAATACCTAATTTTACAGCTTGTGTATGACCATAGCGTGCAATTGCAGCTTTAAAATCCAAGTACACAGCCATTTTTGAAGTTCCCACTCCGTAACCTGCATCACATCGCTCTTTTGCAGCACGAGATGCAACATCACGAGGAACTAAATTTCCGAATGCAGGATATCTACGCTCTAAATAATAATCTCTTTCTTCTTCAGGAATATCATTTGCTTTGCGTGTATCGCCTTGTTTTTTAGGAACCCATATTCTTCCATCGTTTCGTAATGATTCGCTCATCAACGTTAATTTTGATTGATGGTCGCCACTTACTGGAATACACGTTGGATGAATTTGTGTGAAACAAGGATTTCCAAAAAATGCTCCTTTTTTATGTGCTTTCCAAGCTGCTGTAACATTACTTCCCATTGCGTTGGTAGAAAGATAAAATACATTTCCGTAACCACCAGTACATAATAAAACTGCGTGTCCGAAGTGGCGTTCTAATTTTCCACTAATCAAATCTCTTGCTATAATTCCTCTACATTTTTCTTCAATTGTAACTACTTCCAACATTTCATGACGAGCAAACATTTCTACAGTTCCCAAACCAACCTGACGTTGCAATGCACTATATGCTCCTAATAATAATTGTTGTCCTGTTTGTCCGGCTGCATAAAACGTGCGCTGTACTTGCGTTCCACCAAACGAACGATTGCTCAACATTCCGCCATATTCGCGAGCAAGCGGAACTCCTTGTGCTACACATTGGTCAATAATATTTGCACTCACTGATGCTAAACGATATACATTCGCTTCTCTTGCCCTGTAATCGCCACCTTTGATAGTATCGTAAAATAAACGATAGGTGCTATCACCATCGTTTTGATAATTTTTTGCAGCATTAATACCACCTTGAGCAGCAATGGAATGTGCTCTACGAGCAGAATCTTGAAAACAAAAGCATTTTACTTTGTAACCCATTTCGGCTAAAGATGCAGCTGCAGAAGCTCCTGCAAGTCCCGAACCTACAACTATAATTTCTAAACTACGTTTGTTAGCTGGATTTACAAGTGCAACGGAGGCTTTGTATTTATCCCACTTTTGCTCTAATTCTCCTTCAGGTATTTTTGAATCTAATTTTGACATATCTTTTAAAATCTAATATTCTTTATATTGTTATTTAATAATTCCAACAAACATTGCCACTGGCATTGCTGCAAAAAGGATAGAGATAATGATTGAAAACCACAACCCAATTGATTTTATTGCTGGTGTATATTTTGGATGATTCCAACCCATAGTTTGAAAAGCAGATTGAAAACCATGCATCAAGTGGTAACACAATGAAATAACTCCTAAAAGATAAATAACAACAATTAACGGATTTTTAAAAACCTCTTGCATTACAGCATATAAATTTTCGTTGCCATTAGCATCTTCTCCTGGAAGTCCTGTGAATCTTGATTTTACCCAAAAATTTGCTAAATGAACAACCAAAAACAATAATAATAAACTTCCTAAAATTCCCATCGAACGAGAATACCATTTGCTGTTTGCCCCACCATCATTCATTGCATATTTTACTGGACGAGCTTTGTTGTTTTGCATTGTAAGCATCAGTGCTTGAAAGGCATGTAAAATCAATCCTAAAAATAAAACAATTTCCATTGCTCGAATTAGTGGATTGGTTGCCATAAATTTTGCGCCAGTATTAAACATCAATCCGCCATCATTAAAAAAAATAAACGAATTGAGTAGGCAATGAACCACAAGAAATGAAATAAGAAATAAGCCAGTCAAGCCCATTAACATTTTTTTTCCAAGTGATGATTGTAAAAATTTTGATGAAGTTTTACTCATAATAGTATATGTATTTTGTTCTGTTTTTACGTTTCGTGGCACAAATGTATAATTCAAAATGATTTATATCAACTATTTAATGTTTTGATTTTTACTTTTAAAACAAATGAAGCCTAAAATGGTTTACTTCACTGCTTTTTTCAGCTAATTTAAAATGATTTCAAATAAAATTAGAAATTGTGTTTTAATTAATATCTTATATTTGAAATCTAATATTTTCAACACCACTCACTATGAAATATACCGTCATTGATTCAAAATTATTTATCGAAAACAGAAAACGATTTGCAGCATCATTAAAACCAAATTCCATTGCATTGTTTGTGAGCAACGATATAATGCCCACTAATGCTGATGGTTCAATGGGCTTTGTTCAAAATACCGATTTGTTTTATTTAACTGGTGTTGACCAAGAAGATACTATTTTATTGATTTATCCCGATGCAAAAAATGCTGCACATAAAGAAATTTTGTTTGTGAAAGAAACCAACGAAACTATTGCTATTTGGGAAGGAGCAAAATTAAATAAAGAACAAGCAACCGCTGTTTCGGGAATAAAAACAATTATGTGGAAAGATGGATTTGATGCTTTATTGCAAAGCATTATTTTTCAAGCGGAACATATTTATTTGAATAGCAACGAACACACTCGCAGATACATTGATACTGAAACTGCACAAATGCGTTTCAATAAAAATATTATTTCAAAATTTCCTTTACACAAATTTGAACGCACTGCTCCTGTGATGCATCGCTTGCGTGCAATAAAATCGCAATACGAAATTGATTTAATTCAACAAGCTTGTAATATCACCGAAAAAGGTTTTCGCAGATTATTGAATTTTGTGAAACCAGATGTGATGGAATATGAAATTGAAGCTGAATTAATTCATGAATTTATTCGCAATCGTTCGCGTGGTTTTGCTTACGGACCAATCATTGCATCGGGCTTCAATGCTTGTGTTTTGCATTATGTAGAAAACAACAAACCATGCAAAGCGGGCGATGTTATTTTATTAGATGTAGCTGCCGAATACGGAAATTATGCAAGCGATTTAACACGCTGTTTGCCTGTGAGCGGAAAATTTACTGCTCGTCAAAAACAAGTTTACAATGCCGTATTAAGAGTAATGAAAGGCGCTACGGCAATGCTTACTGTTGGAAATAACATTCCCGATTATCATAAAGTAGTTGGACAATTAATGGAAAAAGAATTGGTTGATTTGGGTTTAATAACAATGGATGATATTAAAAATCAAAATCCAGATTTGCCTGCATACAAAAAATATTTTATGCACGGCACTTCACACTTTTTAGGATTAGATGTGCATGATGTTGGTGATTTCAATCGCCCGTTAGAAGCAGGAATGGTGTTCACTTGCGAACCAGGAATTTATATTCGTGAAGAAAATTTAGGTATTCGTTTAGAGAATGATATTTTAATTACTGCCAACGGACCTGTTGATTTAATGAAAAATATTCCAATTGAAGCAGATGAAATTGAAGCGTTGATGGCAAAATAATTAAAATTTTTACCACAAAAAAAGGCATCGATAACGATGCCTTTTTTATTTTATTCTATTCGTTTCAATTGAATTTCTTTTGGCGGAGCAATTACAAGCGGAACCGTTTCAACCGTTACAGAACTTGTATCCAAGCCAAATGCTTTTTCTTCGGATAAGCTCAAGTGTTTTAAAAACGAATAAATATCTAAAATTATTTTTTCGTGGAAAGGTAAATCATTATCATAAGAAATAAATTTTTCGATAACAATAAATCTAAAATCACCAATAATATTATTTTTATTCAACGATTTGTAACGACTTGTAATATCCACTTCTTTGTTCTTCACCATATCTTCCACCACTTTACGGAACATTAAATTTACACGCGGTGCTACACGAAATCCTAAACGAAAATCAATGCGAATGACATCATCGTGAATAAATTCACTCACTTTGTATTCCATTCGATATGGTTCATCAACAACATCAACGTGTACAAACCAATAAATATCGGCACGTTTCGGTTGTTTTTGCATAATAGAATAAATAATTTTTGATTCTATTTCTTCTCTGTTATCAGCACTTGTTAAATACACCAAATGAGTTGCATATTTAGGAACACTCAAATCTCTGCTTAAGTCTTCAAGAATAGGTAAATGGTCGGATAGACGAACAAACTCCACATATCTGTTTCGTATTTTTCTCGCAAAATACCATACTAACATTACAGTAATAAGCACACTTGCAATCATTAATGTAATCCATCCTCCGTGAGCAAACTTGCTCAGGTTGGCAATTAAAAAACTTGCTTCAATCACAGAATAGACAAGGAAACAAGCAAGAATAAAAATTTTGTTGTATCGTTTCAAAATCATATAATAGGTAAGTAGCATTGTGGTCATAATCATAGTAAGTACTATTGCTAAACCGTAAGCATTTTCCATTTTAGATGATTCTTGAAAATAAATTACAATACCTAAACAACCTGCCCACAAAAGCCAGTTAATAGAAGGAATATATAATTGTCCTTTCAAAACTGTAGGATATTTTATTTTTACTTTGGGCCACAGATTCAATCGAATAGCTTCATTTATTAATGTAAACGAACCGCTAATTAATGCCTGACTAGCTACAATGGTTGCCATGGTTGCAATAATAATTCCTGTTGGAACAAACCACTCGGGCATGATAGAATAAAAAGGATTTGCTTTACCAAGCAATGAACCTTGATGTGCTATTAGCCAAGCTCCTTGTCCAAAATAATTTAATACCAATGCTGTTTTTACAAAAATCCAACTGATACGAATATTTCCTTTTCCACAATGTCCTAAATCGGAATACAAAGCTTCTGCTCCTGTTGTACAAAGGAATACAGCGCCAAGCACCAAAAATCCTTGAGGATGACCAAACAATAAACGATATGCATAATATGGATTTACTGCCGCTAAAACACTAATGTTTGTAGTCATTTGAGCAAATCCTAAAACAGCAAGCATTCCAAACCAAACCAACATCATTGGTCCAAAAAAACGACCAATTAATTTTGTACCAAATTGTTGAATAATAAAAAGTGCTGTAATAATTGCAATAACAATTGGAACCGTTTTGATGTATGGATTAAGTTCGCGTAACCCTTCAATAGCAGCCGATACAGAAATTGGTGGAGTAATAATTCCATCGGCTAATAATGTACTTCCTCCAATAATTGCAGGAAAAAGCAACCATTTAATTTTAGCTCTGCGAACCAATGTGTATAAAGAAAATATTCCTCCTTCACCTTTATTATCAGCACGAAGTGTGAGAATTACATATTTTAATGTGGTTTGTAAAGTAAGTGTCCAAAAAATACAAGAAATGCCACCTTTCACTGTTTCTGCATCAATTGGCTGATCGCCAACAATAGCTTTTAATACATAAAGAGGAGAAGTTCCAATGTCTCCAAAAATAATTCCAAGCGTAACGAGTAACCCTGCCGCTGAAACTTTTTGAATGTGATGATGATTATGATTGCTCATTGAGCTTAATAAATAAAAGCGGACAAAACTACAAAATATTAAATCACAGAAGCTTGAAAAGAAGAGAAATAATTTAAAATGCGTTTTTAAAATTCTGACTTTTTTGTGCAAATTGTATGCAAATAAAAAAGGGTTACAAACGCCTATGTTTTGTAACCCCTATTTTTGTTGCTCCCTCTGCTGGACTTGAACCAGCGACCCTCTGATTAACAGTCAGATGCTCTAACCAGCTGAGCTAAGAAGGAATTTTTCCTTAAAAAGGAGTGCAATATTAGTATCTTCAAAGCAATTATGCAATATATTTGTCGAAAATTTACAAAAAAGAAATATTATGAGTTTATTAGTTGTAGGTACAGTTGCGTTCGATGCTATTGAAACACCTTTCGGAAAAACCGATAAAATACTAGGCGGAGCAGCCACTTACATTTCTTTAGCGGCATCTTATTTTACTAAAAATATAAATTTAGTTTCTGTTGTTGGCGATGATTTTCCTGCCGAACATATTGAAATGTTACAAAAACATAAAATAAATACTGAAGGATTACAAATATTAAAAGGACAAAAAACATTTTTTTGGGCTGGAAAATATCACAACGATATGAATTCGCGTGATACCATTACTACTGAATTAAATGTGTTGGAAAATTTTAATCCAATTGTTCCCGAATCTTATCAAGATTGTGAATTTTTAATGCTTGGAAATTTAGTACCTAAAGTTCAGCAACAGGTTATTACTCAATTAAAAAATCGCCCAAAACTAATTGTTTTAGATACTATGAATTTTTGGATGGATATTGCAATGGATGATTTAAAAGAAACAATAAAAATGATTGATGTACTTACGATTAATGATGGAGAAGCTCGCCAACTTTCAGGAGAATATTCATTGGTAAAAGCTGCACAAAAAATATTAGAAATGGGACCAAAATATTTAATCATTAAAAAAGGAGAACACGGGGCTTTGTTGTTTGATAAAACACAAGTATTTTTTGCACCAGCACTTCCTTTAGAAGATGTGTTTGACCCAACAGGAGCGGGAGATAGCTTTGCAGGAGGTTTTATAGGTTATTTAGCATCTACAAAAGATATTTCGTTTGATAATATGAAACGTGCAATTATTTTTGGTTCGGCAACTGCATCATTTTGTGTAGAAAAATTTGGAACAGAAAATTTAGTTGGATTAACACAAAATCAAGTTGATAGCCGTGTGCAAGAGTTTATTGATTTGGTTCAATTTGATATTGCATTGGTATAATTTTTAAAAAATATATTTCAATAACAAAAATGCCCGAATTTTATTCGGGCATTTTTTATTTTGCATTTATATAATTTTTTTCTGCTTCTTTCCAATTCACAACTCCCCACCAAGCAAAAATATAATCGGCTCTTCTATTTTGATTTTTTAAATAATATGCATGTTCCCAAACATCTAATGCTAAAATTGGAGTTCCTTTTATTTCCACACTTTCTAAATTCATCAGCGGGTTATCTTGATTCGCAGTTGAACCTACGGCTAATTTTCCTTCTTTTGTTTTTACTAACCAAGCCCAACCCGAGCCAAATCGTTTAGTTGCAGCATCACTAAATTGTTTTTTAAATTCTTCAACCGAACCAAAATCTTTTGTTATTGCTTCTAACAATTTGCCACTTGGATTACCACCACCATTGGGTTTCATTGCATTCCAAAAGAAAGAATGATTGTAATGTCCACCAGCATTGTTGCGAATAGCAACAGGCAATTTATCCATTTTGCTAAACATATTTTCTAATGTAACAGTTCCTCCAAGAAGGCTTATATCAGCCGTTTCCAGTGCTTTGTTTAAATTAGTTATATATGCTTGATGATGTTTGCTATGATGAATTTCCATTGTCATTTTATCAATATTAGGCTCTAAAGCATCGTAAGCATAGGGCAAAGCAGGCAATGTAAATTTTCCTGCTTCAGGTAAAAGCATTTCTTTTTCAATAAAATCGGAAGCCGCTGTTGCTTTATTTACTATGGTAGAAGCAGCAATGGCTCCTAACGTAAGTGCAGCCGATTTTTTTATAAAATCTCTGCGAGAATTATTGTTTTCCATTTTATACAAAATTTATTAGCACTTGATTTTTTTCTACTGCAACACCTTTCTTCACATTAATTTTTTTCACAATTCCATCCGTTGGCGATTTCAATATGTTTTCCATTTTCATTGCTTCCAATACCAAAATAGCATCTCCTTTTTTTACTGCATCGCCTTCTGCAACCCTAATATCTAAAACCAAACCAGGCATTGGTGCTTTTATTTCATTTACTTTTTTTGCATTCAAATCATCAAATCCTAAACTCTTCAAAAGTTCATCAAACTTATCTTTCACGTTGAGTTGATATTTATTTCCATTCACATTTATTAAAAATGTTTTTTCAGCAACATCTGCTTTAATCACTTCCACAGTATAGGATTTATGATTTTTAATAATGTGATAACTTCCTTCTTTTTGCTGAATCAAATCCCAATCAAATGCTTTTCCATCAATTGTTCCAGATGTTTCGTTTGCAAATTCAATAACGTGTTCTTTCTTATTATTTACTTTTACCTTTAGCATAAAACAAATTTTATTATTTCATAAAGATACTATGTTTTTAAAGTTGAAAAAAATGATAATAAATTTTTTGCAAAAAATATTTCGATAAATTTGAAGGTCTATTTTAAAATAAAAAAATCATGTCGCGCATTACTTCCTTTGAACACTACCAACAAGAATATAAAAAAAGCGTTGAAAACCCTGAACAGTTCTGGGCTACACAAGCCGAACAATTTGTTTGGAAAAAGAAATGGGATAAAGTACTGAACTGGAATTTTACAGAGCCGAAAGTAGAGTGGTTTGTTAACGGCAAGATGAACATTACCGAAAACTGCTTGGACAGGCACTTGCCAGCACGTGCCAACCAAATTGCTTATTACTGGGAACCAAATGAACCCAATGGGCAAGCGGTAACTTTAACCTATCAGCAACTGTTTGATGAGGTGTGCAAATTTGCTAATGTGCTAAAAAATAATGGCGCAAAAAAGGGTGATAAAATTTGTATTTATATGCCAATGGTTCCCGAATTGGCAATTGCAGTATTGGCTTGCGCACGCATTGGCGCAGTCCATTCGGTAGTGTTTGGTGGCTTTTCAGCATCCGCTTTATCGGGGCGAATACAAGATTGCGATTGCAAAATTGTAATTACTACCGATGGTGCATACCGCGGTGCTAAAGCCATTCCAATAAAAGATGTTGTTGATGAAGCATTAGAAGTTTGCCCAAGTGTAGAAAAAGTAATTGTATTGGAACGCACACAATCGAATATAAAAATGATGGAAGGGAGAGATGTGTTGTGGAAAGAGGAGATGAAAAAAGTAACTGCCGATTGCCCAGCAGAAATGATGGATGCAGAAGATATGTTGTTTATACTTTACACATCAGGTTCCACCGGAAAACCAAAAGGTGTGGTGCATACTTGCGGTGGATATATGGTTTATACGCATTACACATTTGAAAATGTTTTTCAATACAACGAAAAACAAATCTATTGGTGCACTGCTGATATTGGTTGGATTACTGGTCATTCCTATATTGTATATGCTCCGCTTTTATCAGGAGCAAGCTCTGTACTATTTGAAGGTGTGCCTACATATCCCGATGCCAGTCGTTTTTGGAGAATCATTGATAAATACCAAGTGAATATTTTTTACACCGCACCAACAGCTATTCGTGCGCTTGAAGCAGCCGGTTTGGATTTTGTAAAGCCTTACAAATTAGATTCGTTAAAAGTGTTGGGAAGTGTTGGAGAGCCCATCAATGAAGAAGCGTGGAATTGGTACAACGAAAATATTGGTAAAACAAAATGTCCCATTGTAGATACTTGGTGGCAAACCGAAACAGCAGGAATAATGATTTCTCCTTTGGCAGGAATTACCAAAACAAAACCCAGCTTTGCTACTCTGCCATTGCCGGGCATTCAACCTATTTTGGTGGATGACAAAGGAAATGAAATTGTGGGCAATGGTGTAGAAGGGAATCTGTGTATTAAATTCCCTTGGCCTTCTATCATCCGCACTACTTATGGTGACCACGAGCGATGCAAACAAACTTATTTTTCTACATACCCCAATTTATATTTTACTGGAGATGGCTGCAAACGAGATGAAGATGGCTATTACCGAATAACGGGACGAGTAGATGATGTGATGAATGTAAGTGGGCACCGCATTGGAACTGCCGAAGTAGAAAGCGCCATTAATATGCATGCAGATATTGTAGAAAGTGCTGTGGTGGCTTATCCACACGATATTAAAGGACAAGGAATTTATGCTTATGTAATTTGTACCAACAAAAATAAAGACCACGATTCGTTGCGAAAAGAAATTTTAGCAGAAGTGGTAAAAGTAATTGGACCTATTGCAAAACCTGATAAAATACAAGTAGTAAGTGGCTTACCCAAAACACGAAGTGGAAAAATTATGCGTAGAATTTTACGCAAAGTTGCCGAAGGTGATTTTAATAATTTAGGCGATACTTCTACTTTGCTCGACCCAAGTGTGGTAGATGAAATAAAAAATGGAGCGCTATAAATTGCTTCCAAATTTTTATTAAAACTTTTGTAGTTACTTTATTTGAATTATCTTCGTTTCTCAAAAAAAAATGTGTCCGATAGTTTAGTAATCATACCAACCTACAACGAAAAAGAAAATATTGAACGAATGATTCGTAAAGTATTTTCTCTTCCCGTTGCTTTTCATGTTTTAATTATTGATGATGGTTCGCCCGATGGTACTGCAAGTATTGTAAAATCATTGATACAGGAATTTCAAGGAAAATTATTTTTAGAAGAACGTAGCGGAAAATTAGGTTTGGGCACCGCTTATATTCACGGTTTCAAATGGGCATTGAAAAAGAATTACGAATTTATTTTTGAAATGGATTGCGATTTTTCGCACAACCCCGATGATTTAATTCGTTTGCGAGATGCTTGTGTAAATGGTTCTGATGTGGCAATTGGCTCACGTTATGTAAAAGGCGGAAAAGTAGAAAACTGGCCAAGAGGTAGAGTTTTAATGTCATATTATGCATCAGTATATGTGCGAATGGTGCTTGGTGTACCGATAAGAGATACAACAGCAGGTTTTAAATGTTACAGAAAAAAAGTACTCGAACGAATTCGTTTTGATGAAATAAAATTTATAGGTTATGCTTTTCAAATTGAAATGAAATACATTGCATACAAACTTGGTTTTAAAATAACAGAAGTGCCAATTACCTTTACCGATAGGGAATTTGGGACTTCTAAAATGAGTAAAGGCATTTTTAAAGAAGCCATTGTTGGCGTTTTGAAAATGCGATTTATGACCATTTCATGACAATCTTCTTGATGATAACCATCATCTTTACATTCTCATTTTAAACTTTAATTTATTTTAAAAAATAATTTTTTTATGAAAAAAATAATTTTCATTGCATTTATTTGTGTGTCGCAAATTTCATTTTCACAAAACGAAAAACATTTAACAAACATAAAACAACTAACCTTCGGAGGTGATAATGCTGAAGCCTATTTCAGCTTTGATGGAAAAAATTTATCCTTTCAAAGTAATTACAAAAAATGGGGAGTTGAATGCGACCAAATTTTTATGATGAATATTGCTAACGCAGAAAAAGATACTTTATATACTCCTTCAAAAATCAGCACAGGAAAAGGCAGAACAACTTGTTCTTTTTTTATGCCCGATGGAAAACATGTGTTGTATGCATCTACACATTTGAATGATGAAAAATGCCCAGAAACAGGCGATTTGCGAAAAGGAGGAAAATATTTATGGCCCGTTTTCGATTCGTATGATATTTTTATTGCCGACCTAAAAGGTAATATTACCAAGCAATTAACGAATACAAAAGGTTATGATGCAGAAGCAACTGTTTCGCCAAAAGGCGATAAAATTGTTTTCACTTCTGATCGTTCGGGAGATTTAGAATTGTGGACAATGAACATTGATGGGACAAATCAACAACAGGTTACGCACGGTTTGGGTTATGATGGCGGAGCGTTCTTTTCTCCTGATGGAAAAAAATTAGTTTTTCGTGCATCACGACCAACAACAGATGAAGAAATAAAAGAATACAAAAGTTTTTTAGCAGAAGGATTAGTTGCTCCAATCAAAATGGAAATTTATACTTGCAATGTTGATGGTTCGGATTTAAAACAAATTACTCATCTTGGAAAAGCAAACTGGGCACCATTTTACGACCCAACAGGGAAAAAAATAATTTTTTCTTCTAACCACAAAGCAACAAATGGTTTTAATTTTCAATTGTACATGATAGATGCAGATGGAAATAATTTAGAACAAATTACAACCGAAAGTGTATTTAATTCATTTGCTATGTTTTCTCCCGATGGAAAAAAATTAGTATTTTCATCAAACCGAAATAATCACGGAACACACGATACCAACGTATTTATTGCTGATTGGGTAAAATAAATTTAGACCGATGAGAAAAATTTTTATTCTAATTTCTTTTTTTTCAATTGTCATTTCTTCTTCTTCGCAAGGAATAAAAAAAGAAAATATTAAAAATCATATTAAATTTTTAGCAAGCGATAAATTAAAAGGAAGAGGAACAGGAACGCAAGAAGAACTTACTGCGGCAAATTATATTTCTTCCAATTTTAAAAAATATAATCTTCAACCTAAAGGAAATATCAACAGTTATTTTTATTCATATAAATTTAAAAAACCGAAAGATAAAAACGATACGATTGGTGGCGAAACCATTCAAGCCATTGATGTTGCGGGTTATTTAGATAATGGCGAAGAAAATACTATTATTATTGGTGCACACTTCGATCATCTTGGTTTGGGCTACGACCACAATTCATTAGATCCAAATCCCGAAGGAAAAATTCACAATGGTGCCGATGACAATGCATCGGGAACAGCAGGTGTTTTAGAACTTGCCCGCTACTTTGCGCAAAACAATAAAAAAGAAAAATTTAATTTTTTATTCATTTGTTTTTCGGGTGAAGAGTTAGGTTTATATGGCTCAAAAAAATTCTGCGAAAATCCTACCATCGATTTTAATAAAGTCAACTATATGATAAATATGGATATGATTGGAAGGCTGAATGATTCTACCAAAAAGGTTATCATCTATGGTGTTGGAACTGCTCCAGACTGGGTTCCAATGATTGATAAAACTCCTTCCCCTTTCAGTATAAAAAAAGATAGTGCAGGAATTGGACCATCGGATCAAACATCGTTTTATTTAAAAAATATTCCTGTTTTACATTTCTTCACCGGGCAACATTCCGATTATCATAAACCAAGCGATGATATTTCAAAAATAAATTTTGAAGGGGAAAAACAAATATTAGAATACATCATTAAAATTGAAGAAGAAACAGAAAAGCTTCCGAAATTAACTTTTCTTCAAACAAAAAATTCGGAAAACGAAAAACGAAAATTCAAAGTAACAATGGGCGTAATGCCTGATTATACTTATGAAGACAAAGGAATGCGCATTGATGGAGTAACGGAAGGAAAGCCAGCATCAAAAGCAGGAATTCAAAAAGGAGACGTTGTAATTATGCTTGGAGAAACCAAAGTTGAAAGCACAATGGATTATATGAAAGCCTTATCTAAATTCAACAAAGGCGATACTACAGAAATTATTTTGTTGAGAAATGGGAAAGAAATAAAACTCAATGTTACGTTCTGATGAAAACAATTTTAATCATAAATGCAAACATTGTTAATGAAGGAAAAATCATTAAAGGCAATGTTTTAATTGAAAATAATTTGATTGCAAAAATTTCAGAAAATGAAATTGATGTGCAAGCAGATAAAATCATTGATGCAAAAAATAATTATTTATTTCCAGGTTGTATTGATGACCAAGTTCATTTTCGTGAACCAGGATTAACACACAAAGGCGAAATTTATACCGAAGCAAAAGCAGCATTAGCAGGAGGTGTAACGTCTTATATGGAAATGCCAAATACTATTCCAAATGTTTTTACACAAGAATTATTAGAAGAAAAATATAAGCGTGCATCAGAAGTTTCTCTTGCAAATTATTCTTTTTTTATGGGAGCTTCAAACGATAATATCGAAGAAGTTTTAAAAACAAATTCAAAAAATGTTTGTGGAGTTAAAGTATTTATGGGTTCTTCAACCGGAAACATGTTAGTAGATAAACGTGAAGCGCTCGAAGCAATATTTTCTAAATGCAAATTATTAATTGCTACACATTGCGAAGATGAAGCAACGATTAGAAATAATATGGAAATCTATCGTCAAAAATATGGCGAAGATGTTCCAATGGAATGTCATCCGCTAATTCGCAATGAAGAAGCCTGTTACAAATCATCGTCATTGGCTGTTGAGTTAGCAAGAAAATACAACACTCGATTACATATTTTACATATTTCAACTGCAAAAGAGTTGGAATTATTTGAAAATAAAATTCCATTGAAACAAAAACGAATTACTGCCGAAGCTTGTATTCATCATCTTTGGTTTAGTGATGAAGACTACAAAACAAAAGGAACTTTCATAAAGTGGAATCCTGCAATAAAAAAAGAAAGCGACCGAGATGCAATTTTAAAAGGGTTGTTGGAAAATAAAATTGATGTGATTGCAACCGATCATGCACCTCATACGATTGAAGAAAAAAATCAAACTTATTTCAAAGCGCCATCTGGCGGACCATTGGTGCAACATTCGTTAAATGCAATGTTGGAATTTTATCACCAAGGAAAAATTTCGTTGGAAAAAATTGCAGAAAAAATGGCACATGCTGTTGCCGATTGTTTTCAAATTGAAAAACGTGGTTATATAAAAGAAGGTTATTTTGCTGATTTGGTTCTTGTTGATTTGAAAGGCGAAACCACTGTGGGGAAAAAAAATATTTTGTATAAATGTGGCTGGAGTCCATTCGAAGGAATTACTTTTCATTCAAAAATCACACACACATTTGTGAGTGGACATTTGGTTTTTGAAAATGGTATTTTTGATGAAACTCAAAAAGGACAACGTCTTTTGTTTGATAGAAACTAACCTACTTTTCAAAATTAAAAATTGTAAAAATTGTTATACTGGATTTTTAAACCAATAGTGGCTGTGTTTTTCAGAGTGTTTTATAGATTAGACTATAAAGGACTTGAAAATATTCCTACCAACAAAGCTGTTGTGCTCGCCCCTAACCATGTAAATGGTTTTATTGACCCAATGACAATTGCAATATTGACAAAACAAAAAATCCGTTTTTTTGCTCGTGGTGATGTTTTCAAAAAAAAATTAGCAAAAATTATTCTAAATGATTTTAGCATTAGTCCTGTTTACCGAATACAAGAAGGGTTTGCTGAAATCAAAAAAAACAATAAAACATTTGAAGAGTGTAGAAAAAGATTATCAAACAATGAAACTATTTTAATGTTTCCTGAAGCAATTTGTGTGCAAGAACGAAGATTGCGCCCATTAAAAAAAGGATTATCTCGCATTGTTTTTCAATCGGAAGAATTATTTGATTTTAAAAAAGACATTGTAATCATTCCACTTGGAATAAATTATTCTGCTCCATACAAATTTCGTAGTAAATTATTTGTTGACTTTGGCGAACCTTTATCTATAAAGAGTTACGAAAGCAAATACAAGCAAGATAAAGTAAAAGCAATAAATGAGTTTACCAAAGACTTGGAAAATATTATGCGAAAGCATTTAGTAATTGTCAACAATTCTCATTATGATAAATTGCTTGAAGGACTCGAAGAGATTTATTTACATCAATGGATAAAAGAAAAAAAACACAATGTGAAAAATTTACAACATCATTATTTAGCAACGAAAGAACTTGCTGAAATGATTAATGTGGTTGAAGAAAAAAATCCTGATTTGATTCATTCATTAAATGAAAATGTAAAAAAATATATTCAACTAATGCATAAAAACAAATTGAGAGACCATTTGCTTCGTTCTGAAAACATTGAGAAAAACAACATTGGCACTTTTATCTTCAACTATCTTTTTATTTGGCTTTTTACTCCAGTTTATGCTATCGCACTTTTATTAAATTATCTTCCTTATTTCGTTTCAAAAAAAATTAGCGATAAAAAAATAAAGCAGATAGAATTTTATGCTTCTATTTATTCAAATCTTGCTATGCTTTTGTGGGGAATATTTTACGCAATCCAGATTTTAACAATTGCTCTCGTCTTTAAAAATTGGCTATTCCTTTCTGTTTATGCTTTAGCAGTTCCGTTATTAGGATTTTTTGCAATATGGTTTTATCCACGAAAACAAAAAATAATTGGGAACTGGCAATTGCTACGAATGGTTAGAAAAGAGAGAACAACAGTAGAAAATTTAGTTTCAAGTAGAAGCATTATTTTAAATGAACTTCATATTGCAAAAGAAGAATATTTAAAATATAAAAAATAAATTTCTATTTTTTATTCTTAAGAATCAGCCTTTCTACCGGTCGATTATTGATGATATGTTCTTCAATAATTTCATCTACATCACCCAACTCAACACCCACATAAAAAACTCCTTCAGGATAAACAACAAGTGTTTGTCCAAAATCACAAATATCTAAACAACCTGCTTTTTGTGCACGCACTTTAATAGTCAATTCTTTTTCTTTTAATTTTTTCTTAAATGCTTCTACAATTTCCATTCCGTGAGCTTCGCCACAACTTTTTCTGGCTGCACCAACAGCACGTTGATTGGTACAAATGAAGATATGTTTATCGTAAATCATAAAGTTATTTTTTGTGAAAATACAAATAAATAGTTAAAACAATTTTATAAAAAAAGTGTTTTAATTAAAGTAGTTTTACAAAAATATTTTACAAATGGAAACAGTTTTAATTACAGGAGCTTCGGGGCTAATTGGAACTAGGTTAACTGAACTATTAATAAGTAAAAATTATCATGTTATTCATTTGAGTAGAACAAAAAACGATGCAATTGAAACATACACGTGGAATATTAATGAACAAAAAATAGATGACCGAGCAATTGAAAAAGCTGATTATATTATTCACTTAGCAGGCACTGGCATTGCAGATAAAAGGTGGACAAAGGAACGAAAACAAGAAATTATTGACAGTAGAATAAAAAGTTCCGAATTACTTTTTGAAAGTATAAAACGAATAAATAAAAAATTAAAAGGTTTTGTTTCTGCTTCGGCTATTGGATTTTATGGTGCTATTACTAGTGAAAAAATATTTTCAGAAGAAGATATTGCAGCGACCGATTTCTTGGGAAGCACTTGTGAACAATGGGAAAAATCGGTAACACCAATTAGTAATTTAGGAATACGAACTGTAAAAATTAGAATAGGAATAGTGCTTGCAAAAAATGGTGGTGCTTTGAAAAAAATGGCAACACCAATAAATTATTTTATTGGTTCGTCTTTAGGAAGTGGCAAACAGTTCGTGCCTTGGATTCATATAGATGATTTATGTGCTATATTTTTAAAAGCCATTGAAGACGAACAAATGAATGGTGTTTTTAATGCAGTTGCTCCTGAACATATCACAAATAAAGAATTAACAAAAGCTATCGCTCACACTTTGCACAAACCCTTGTTTTTGGCTAATCTCCCAGGTTTTATTTTAAAAATAATTTTCAGAGAATTGTCAAATACATTTTTAAAAGGAAGCAGAGTGTCATCAAAAAAAATTACAACTACTGGTTTCGTATTTAAGTTCAAAACGATTAACGATGCACTTAAAAATATTTTCGAAAAATAATTTTCTTTTTCAGAATTTTTATCATCAAATCTCAATTCCATTATCTTTGCTATTGAAAGAATTGAAATAAAAATCGAATTAATAATGTCGCGAATACTTACAGGAATACAAAGCACAAACATTCCGCATCTTGGAAATATTTTAGGAGCAGTAATGCCAGCTATTGAATTATCAAAACAATCGGGTAATGATTCGCTTTTTTTTATTGCCGATTTACATTCTCTTACTTCCGTAAAAGATGTGCAACAACTAAAAGAAAGCACCGATGCTGTTGCTGCCACATGGTTAGCTTTTGGTTTTGATACTGATAAAAATATTTTTTATCGTCAAAGCGATGTGCCCGAAGTTTGTGAATTGACTTGGTATTTGAACTGCTTCACTCCTTTTCCAATGCTTGCAAATGCACATTCGTTTAAAGATAAATCGGAACGATTGGCTGATGTAAATGCAGGACTATTTACTTATCCGGTATTGATGGCTGCTGATATTATTTTGTATGATGCAGATTTTGTTCCTGTTGGAAAAGACCAAGTACAACATTTAGAAATGACAAGAGATATTGCCGAAAAATTTAATTTTAGATTTGGAGATACCTTTGTTGTCCCTCAAGTTAAAATTGATGAAGCTGTGATGATTGTTCCAGGAATTGATGGACAAAAAATGAGTAAGTCCTACAACAATTTCATTAATATTTTTCTTCCTGAAAAAGAATTGAAAAAAATTGTGATGACAATTGTTACAGATGCAACACCTCTGGAAGCACCTAAAAATCCTGACACTTGCAATGTATTTGCTTTGTATAAATTAATTGCATCGGAACAACAAACTAAAGAAATGCGCGAAAATTATTTGCGTGGTGGTTACGGTTATGGACATGCAAAAACAGCTTTGTACGAATTGATTTTGGAGAAATTTAAAACACAACGTGAAAGTTATAATTACTACATGAGTAACCGCAATGAGTTAGATGCTAAACTTGAAATTGGCGCAAACAAAGCAAGAGTTATTGCTAAAGCAACATTAAAACGTGTGAGAGAAAAGTTGGGTTTTAGAAACTAGAATAGAAATTACTTTATCCCGTATTTCGTTTTATACTTTTCGTAAAGTGCTTTTTGGTCGTTGTTCAAATCAATAGTAATTCCTTTTATAAATGCACGTTCTACATTATTGGTACGCATATCTAAAGCATCGCCTGTAGAAATAAAAATGTTTGCATCTTTTCCAACTTCAATACTTCCTGTGGTTTTATCAATGCCTAAAATTTTTGCAGTATTTAATGTAATGGATTTTAGTGCTTGTTCTTTTGTTAAACCATAAGCCGCAGCTGTGCCAGCCATAAAAGGAAGATTTCTTGTTCCCATTGCTTCCATATCGCCTTCGTTGTTTAAACAAAACAATACTCCTGCTTTTTGTAAAAGTGCTGGCAATTTAAAAGGTAAGTTTATATCATCTTCGGGATGGTCGGGCAATGCATGAACGCGAGAAACAACAACTGCTACATTGTTTTGTTTCAACAAATCGGTAACCATCCAAGTATCTTTTCCTCCAACAATTGCTACTTTATTTATCGCATTATTTTTTGCAAAATTTACTGCTTCAATAATTTCTTTCGCATCATCGGTGTGAATATATAAAGTTTGTGTTCCGCTGAAAAGTCCCTTCATTGCTTCAAAACGCAAGTTTTTTTCTTCTTTCGTTTCTGTTTCATTGTAGGCTTTTGCATCGGCAAAAAGTTTTTTTAATTCATCTGTTTGTTTTTGATAATCTTTATTTTTTTCAATCGGTCCGGGATAAATATTGTCTTCATCTAAAAATTTGCGTGATTGCATGCGAGGCCAATTGATGTGAATGCCATCATCAATTTTATATGCAGCATCTTCCCAATTCCAACCATTCAACATCAATACACTTGAGGTTCCAGAAACTAAACCACCACGAGGAGTTATTTGTGCTAATAAAATTCCATTTGTTCTTACCGTAGGAATAATTTTTGAATCGGTATTAAATGCAATAAGTGAACGAACATTTGGTAAAATTTTTCCTACTTCTCTGTAATCAGCAGTAGCACGAACTGCATCTATTTCTGTTAAACCAAGTGTAGAGTTTGGTGCAATAATTCCAGGATAAATATTTTTTCCTGAAGCATCAATTACTTCATCGTAAGCCGATTTATCAAGCTTTGCAGTTGTTGCATCTGCCACCAAAATAATTTTTCCATCTTTAATTCCAATGATGGAGTTTTGAATAATGCTATCCGTTCCAAGATGCGCAATGCCATTCATAATTAAAACGCTTTTGTTTTGTGCGTTTGAAAAGGTTGCAATAAAAATTGCGAGTGTAAAAAATATTTTTTTCATGTCTAAATAATTTATTTTTTAAAAATTATGCCCCCTCTCTTTCGGAGAGGGGATTAAGGGGTGAGGCTTTTTATTTCTCACTCATATAATCCAACTCCATTGAATCGCAGCCATCTAATTTTTGTTTTTTCAGTACTGGCTTTTGTGTTGGTGCTCCCGCTTTTTTCTCATCAATTAATTTTTGAATAATACGAGCACGTTCTTTTTGAATCTCTACTCGCAGTTTTGCATCTTCTTCATTATCAAAATAAATTTGTCCATCAATAATTGTCTTCTCCACTTTTGCATAAATAGACAATGGATTATCTGACCACAAAACAACATCAGCATCTTTTCCAACTTTAATACTTCCAACTTTATTATCTATGTGCAATAATTTTGCAGGATTAAGTGTACACAATTTCAATGCTTCTTCTTCTGTTAATCCTCCATATTTTACAGACTTTGCCGCTTCTTGATTTAATCTTCTTCCCATTTCGGCATCGTCAGAATTGATTGCAGTAACAACTCCCATTTTTGTTAATATAGCTGCATTGTAAGGTATTGCATCTTTCACTTCCATTTTATATGCCCACCAATCGCTGAATGTAGAAGCACCAACTCCGTGTGCTTTCATTTTATCTGCAACTTTATATCCTTCTAAAATATGTGTGAAAGTATTTACTTTAAAACCCATTGAATCGGCAACATGCATCAACATATTAATTTCCGATTGCACATAAGAATGACAAGTAATAAATCTTTTTTTGTTTACTATTTCTGCCAATGCCTCTAATTCTAAATCTCTGCGAAATGGAGTGGCTGTGGCTTTTGCCTTATCAGATAAAGCCGCAACTGTTTTTTGTTTTGCATCGTATTCTTTTGCGCGTGTAAAATAATCGTAATACACTTGCTCAACTCCCATTCGTGATTGAGGGAAACGAATGGTATTAAAATCGCCCCAATTACTTTGTTTCACATTTTCACCTAAAGCAAATTTTATAAATTCATCTGCTTTTGCATATTTCATTTCTTCTGGTGTTTTTCCCCAACGCAATTTTATAATTGCAGATTGTCCACCAATAGGATTTGCAGAGCCATGCAACAATTGCGATGTAGTAACTCCTCCAGCCAATTGACGATATATATTTATGTCTTCGGAATTTACAACATCACCTATTCTCACTTCTGCACTAGATGCTTGTGTTCCTTCATTCACTCCATTTGCAATGGCTATGTGTGAGTGTTCATCAATGATTCCTGCTGTTAAATGTTTTCCTGTTCCATCAATTACTTTTGCAAAAGCAAGTTTTGTAGCATTTATATCATCGGCAATTCTTACTATTCTTCCTTCTGTGATATACACATCTTGATTTTTTAAAATTCCTTCAGCCTCGTTTGTCCAAACAGTTACATGTTTTATCAATATTGCATCGTAGCGAGTTTTAAAATTATTCACAATTTTTTTAAATCCATCTCTGTCATCAAGTGGTTTTCCGTAAGCACAAAATGGATAAATAATTTGCCCAAAAGTTGGAGTCGTTTTTACAGAATCTTTTTTTACTGTTGTGGTTATAGTTGATTTAAAAGTTGCAGTCCAATTTGTCCAATTTCCATCGGGAGTTTGTCCTTTTCCATTCATTACAATTGGATTTGTTGTAACATTTCCACTCAAACGAACCGTTCCCATCAACTCTTTTGAATTAAAATTAAGAGAAACAACATTACCGAAAATAGCAATATTTACAGGTGTTTTGGCAGTATCAACCAAAATGTTAGCTTTTAATTTATCCAACTCGCCTTCCACTTTCAATTGATAAATCACACGACTACTTCCATACGTTAAATCATAATTTCCACGAACATCAATGGTGTTGTAGTCGTTTATTTTATAGGCATTTCCTTGAATCCAATTTTCGTAAATAATTGTTTTTTCATCAAATAAACTTCCAGAAGTAATAATGAAATTTGCAATCATTCCATTTTTTATTTTTCCTAATTTATCAGATAAATTAAGCATTTCGGCTGGTGTTTCGGTTAACGATTTTAATGCTTGTTTTTCGGACAAACCATAAGAAATAGCTTTGTGAAGATTTTTCCAAAAATCTTTTTTGTCTTTCAAATCCGCTGTGGTTATAGCAAATGGAATACTGTAATTTTCCAACGCCATTGGATTTGCTGGTGCCATTTCCCAATGCTTCAATTCTGTTAATGAAATATTTGTAGCATCGTAAGCATCT